>JAFUFE010000069.1 GCA_017470085.1 Treponema sp. | reverse complement strand
GTGAGCGTGTCGAGCGCCAGATGACTTGTGATAGGCTGCGTATCCCGGTACAGCGTGAGCCCGGTAATCGGCGGCTCTGGCTGGTGTGGCAGATCCCATGATATCGTTATGGTGTTCGCCGTGCCAGCATCAGTGCGAATGTGTGAGATGACAGGACGTTCGGCAAACGCTGCGGCACTGGACAGCAGCATCAGCAGGATAGATAGGGAACGATGTACTCTCTTCATACTTGTATGATATCTCCCCTTTGATTGTTTGACAAGACAGCTGCTTTATTCTATGCTGTATGCATGTTTGTATCGGTCATCCTTGATCCGGGCAGTACAGATACGGCGCACGAGCTCGCCCGTCTGATGCTGAAATACGGATTCAAGAAAGTTCAGGCAGCGTGTTGGGAGCAGTATGCGCTTTCAGAAAAACAACTTGCAGAACTGAAACGGGCGATCGACCGGGCAACAAATTACTACGATACCGTCCGCATCTATCAATTTCCGGTGAACGATATGTTTGCGGTAACGGAGATGCGTCAGAAAAAATGGCGGCGCGGGTTGTTCCGCTCTGCAGTACGCAAAGAGTATACACAATAGCCGCACAAAAATGGTGCGCCGTTTTGTGATAGCTGTAGTGACGATTCGCGCTATTACACCTGTAGCAGCACTATATGAAAACGGCTGGCACGCCGCGTGCTGGCGACTCTGTGCAGCGGGCGGGAACGCATACGTCGGCCGGCGGCAGACTATGTGTAGGGGAGAACTGGAATGCTTGAAGATTTGAAATTGCCGATTCAACAATTAAAAGAAGATATCGAACATGTTTGGGGGCGTCTTTGACAGCGCAGCGATAGATAAGAAAATAGCAGAAAAAGAAGCAGCGGCAGCGGCTCCTGATTTTTGGAATGACCCGAAGCAGGCGGAAAAAGTTTTGACGCACATACGTCAGCTGAAAAATCGGGTGGAACCGTGGCGTGCGCTTATCAGACAGCAGGACGATGTTGAGGCGATGTATGCGCTTGCAGAAGAGAGCGGCACTGCGGAAGACGAAGCAGAAGTTGCGGCACTGTACGGTGCGGCCAAGGCGCAGTTTGACCATCTGAATATTCTGCAGTTGCTCTCCGGAGAAGTTGACGCTCATGACGCGTTCCTGTCAATCCACGCCGGTGCGGGTGGAACGGAGGCAGAAGACTGGGCGCAGATGCTCAGCCGTATGTACACACGCTGGGCAGAGCGGCACGATTTTGCGGTTACGGTTGTGGATACGCTTGAGGCGGAAGGTGGCATAAAATCAGTGACGCTGCAAGTGCACGGAGAATACGTCTACGGCTATTTAAAAGGAGAGGCCGGCATTCATCGGCTGGTACGCATCAGTCCATTTGATTCCAACGCACGCCGCCACACATCGTTTTCTTCTGTGTACGTGTTTCCGGTGCTCGATGATTCAATCGAGGTCGATATTCGTCCAGAAGACCTGCGTGTGGATACCTATCGCGCGGGCGGAAAGGGCGGTCAGCACGTCAATAAGACAGAGTCGGCGGTGCGCTTTACCCATCTGCCGACGGGCATCGTGGTAGCGTGTCAGACCGAACGCAGCCAACTCATGAATCGCGCTACAGCGATGAGCATGTTGAAAGCGCGGCTGTATGAGTATTACCGTGGACAGAGAGAAAAGGAAAATGAAAAATTCAACGGCGAGAAAAAAGATATTTCGTGGGGGAATCAAATTCGCTCATACGTGTTTCAACCGTATACGCTTGTCAAAGATCATCGCACAAAATATGAATCGGGCAATATTCAGGCAGTGATGGATGGCGATATAGATGAGTTCATACATGCATATTTAATCGCTCACTGGAAAGGACTGCCTATGGACGGCGGCGATGACACAACGCTTTAGTATATCGCAGTGCGTCATGGTGATAAGCTTGTTTTTTCTCTTCGGGGGGGGATGCCTGTTTCCGCAGACGACAGATGATTCTTGGGTGCTTGCCGCTCTGCCGTTTTTATTTCAGCAGCACCGTGAGTATTCTCCCGCTGAACGGGCGATTGCGACTGAACTGCCGGCTTTGATTTTGGAACAGCTGACCGGTGGTTTAGAACGGACGCTGCTGGCGGCAGAAATCCATGACCGCACGGTTTATGATTTACAGCAGAAACGGAAAGCGCTTTTTTTGCAGCTTTCGCAAAAGGTGCAGGAACGCGACACGCTAGTGTTGGGCGGTTATTCTGAGCGGGAGTTTCGCCGCCGCCGTGCTTCTGTGGACAAACAGATTGCGGCACTCCAAAAACAAATCGAGGACAATCTTGCCGCGTCGGTGTTTCCAATGGAGGAATCTGTACCGAAGAAAAAATCGCCGCCACCTGAGACAGCATCGGTGCGGCTATATAAAGACGACAGCACGGCGCTGTTTCTTCCCAACGACGGAGAAGATGAACGGCAGCTTCGCATGCGCATTAGAACTGCACAGATCGATGCAGTGCTCACCGGAACGGTATCGCTTTTTGCCGGATATGTTTCGTGTACTGTACAGCTGTCGGTGTATCCGGGGGCACGGACGGTGGCTACGGTATCTGACGTGGGAAGCGTGCAGCAGTTAACCCAGCTTGCAGAACATCTTGCGCGTCAAATACAGCCGGCGGTGACCAACAGCATGCCGGTAACATTGTCGTTTTCGGTGGAACCGACGGCAACCGCTGTTTCGCTTTTACTAGACGATATCGTATACACGAATGTACCCGAATCGCTGGTCATTTCAGCAGGCGTGCATTCACTGTTGTTTTCTGCAGATGGCCACCGGTCAGCGGGAATATCGTATGCATTTACCGGGCACCGTGCATTTTCCGTGTCGGTTTCGTTGGTGCCCGCGACGGCGGGGACGGCATCTGTCCGGCTCACCGAGCCACTCGCCGGTTCATTCTATATAAACGGCAGGGAAACGCCATCTGATGACGGTGGGCAGACAGCGCGTATCGCAATAAACGGTCAGCCCGTTCTCGGACAATTTATTACGGATGACGGGCAAGCGATTTCTTTTTTTGTACCGCAGACAATTATTGCTGATGGTCAAACGTTTTCCGTATCGGCGCGCGCATATGATCGCAATGCAGTGATTGAAAAACGGCGGCGACATATGTATACTGCGTACAGCATCTTAATTGTTTCATTGGTGCCGACGTTTTATACATACGGTACATACACTGCTGAAGCGTTCGCCTATACAAACGGTGCCGGAAATTATGAGCGGGCGCGTAATTGGCAAATCGCGTCATCAGTTTCTGCGAGCGTTTCCATCGGTGCTGCGGCATTCTTTGTGTTTGAGCTGGTTCGCTATTTGATCGCTGCAAATGCCGTGCTGCCGACGGCGGCAAAAAGAGCGGCGGATAACTACGTTCCAGTGCAACCGGCTGTCACCGATGAAACAGCAGCTGTGGCGGATGACTGACGAGCGCACACGGCGTGTCACCGGTTGTATGTGCCGCTTTCGGATACGTTCCGTGTTGCGGCGATCGGGAACGAAAGAAGATACGGTGGGATTTTTTTTCTCGCTCTGCTTTGCGGAGCGGATGCGGCGCTCTGGAAAAAGGACAGAAGTATGGGAAAAGCATCATTTGCAGAACGGATACAAGCACTCTTTAGAATACATCGCGCTACCGAAGATGATTTTTATGACGACCTGACCGACGCTCTTATAGAGGGGGATGTTGGCACAAAAGATGCGTTTTTGATTGTGGATGCGCTCAAAAAAGAATGTGGCAGACATGCGTCAGAGGAGTTGATTGCGCACGCGCTTGAGCGTCTGTTGCTCGCCGATGTGCAGGGGTATGCGCTGACGGTTACCCCCGGCAAAACGAATGTCTGGATGGTGCTCGGTGTCAACGGTGTCGGCAAAACAACGACAGTCGCAAAGTTGGCGTATCGATACTGCGCGCAAGGGGTGTCACCGGTCGTGCTTGCTGCTGCGGATACGTTCCGTGCCGCGGCGATTGAGCAGCTGGGCGAACACGCACGCCGTATCGGTATTCGTATGGTTAGTCATCAGCACGGTTCCGATCCGTCGGCAGTTGTCTACGATGCGGCAGATGCAGTTCGCGCGCAGGGAGGGGGGCTCGTGATTGTAGATACGGCGGGACGTTTACACACAAAAGACAATCTCGTTCGTGAGCTTGAAAAAATCGATCGTATCTGTGAACAGAAAGCTGATGAACGTTGTTATAGACGGATTTTGGTCATCGATGCTACGACTGGGCAGAACGCGTTCCGGCAAGCTGAAACGTTTACTGCGGCGGTGCCACTTGACGCGCTCATTGTAACTAAATGTGAGTCGACGGCACGGGGGGGGATTATTGTGTCCATTGGCAGGGAACTGCATATTCCTGTCGCGTTTCTTGGCACCGGTGAGCGGTATGAACAGATGGAGCCGTTTTCCACGGAACGGTATGTGAAAAATTTTTTGGGGACGGCTCTATGACGCATCCGTCTTGCCTGTTTAAATCGTGGTGCGTTTTTTTGCTTGTCTGTGCCGCGGTGACGTCTGCCGGGGATACTGCGCCTGTCGATGTGCCGGTTGCACGCCACTATCGTGATGGCGCGGAACGATTTAGGCTTTTTACGTATGAAGGCGAAGTGTTTACTGCCGGTGAAACAGCAGACGGCGGAACGGTGCTGGTGAATAGCGATGGTTTGTGGACAGTGCGGCGGTTCTATGATGATGCAGCCCGGTTGGTAAAACGTGAACTGTGGTCGCTCGGAGAGACGGTAGCGGCTACAACGCTCACAACGACTGAACGGTTTTTCTATGTGGCGGCTGCCGCGACACCTGCGTACTCTCGTCTGCTTTCAGAGACGACGTTTACCGAAACAGAATACGATGCTGCCGGCCGACGGACGCGGGTGCGTGTTGCACGTATAGAGCCACACGGCGAAATAGATATGGATGAGCTGCTCCCAGCACGACAGGTTCCCGAAAGCAGCCGTTCATGGCGCTACACGGATGACGGCGCTGTTCTTGAGCAGGTGTATGAACAATACGCCACGGATATGCGTACGCCGCTGTTTGTCCGGCGGGAGACCTATGACTATCACGCCGCTACCGACGTTCCGCCCGACTATACCTGTTATGAAGACGGCGAGCTGCGTATCCGCACGCTCTACCAAACGAAAGACGATTACGAGACGACTGTCTATTTTGACGGCGGGTATACCGTGGCCGAAACGTATGCGCGGGGCAAAAAAGTGTCCGATGCTATCATGCTTCAGGGACGTATCATACAGCACCATGACTATGCAGAGTAGACGAAGCTTTTTTCAAAAACTCATGTGGCTGATACCGGTTACGCAGCGATTTTCCCGGGTCGATCGCGACGGGCGCTCTGCGGCTACATCGTTTTTGGCATCGCTCGGTATCTGTTGCGGCGTTATGGCGCTTATAGTCGTAGTGAGCATTATGAACGGTTTTCAGATGGGATTTAAGGATGCGATTATGGAGCTTTCGTCATATCATGTTCGGGTGCAGTTGCCGGCAACTGCTGACCGTGACGATTTTTTTGCCTGGTGCGCATCCGAACGTGCTGTTGTATCGGTGACGCCTTTTTCTGATGCGCAGGGGCTTATTGCAGGAGCGCACGATTCGCCGCAGGCGGCCATTATCCGGGCGCTCCCCGCTGATGTGTGCGAGCGTGATGCTGGATTTGCTCGTGAGATGCACGTGATTTCTGGAACATTCGATTTAACCGATTCGGCTGGCATCGTGCTTGGAAACCGTCTTGCCGAATTGCTTTCGGTACGTGTTGGACAGCGCGTTAATCTCCTTGCACTTTCCGGCGCGCAAGATGTGTCGTTGCTTTCAGGGAACAGGAATTATCTCGTAACGGGAATTTTTCGGAGCGGCTATGCAGACATCAATGCGGGCTATGCGTTCATCAGTGATGCCGGCGCTGCGACAACGTTTGGTGCCGGTGCAGAATGGACGTACGGCATTAAGCTGCGCTCCCCGACAGCACACCGCATGCTAACGGCTGCCATACAGCGTGCGTTTCCGCAGGCACACGTTGAGTCGTGGCAATCGTACAATCGGTCGTTTTTTGGCGTATTGCAGATGGAAAAAAATATATTGCTGCTATTCGTGTTGTTGATTTTTGTTGTTGTCGGTGTCAATATTTATAACGGCATGAATCGGCTGGTCTTTGAGCGTCGTACAGAAATCTCGATTTTTTCTGCGCTCGGTGCTCCCGCGCGTGAAATAAAAATGCTTTTTATTCTGCGCGGTTTTTTTACCGGAATAGCTGGCGCCGGCGCTGGACTGGTGTTCGGACTGCTGTTGAGCGTACAGAGCGCGGCGGTTTTTCTGTGTGCGTCAAAAATCATATACGGCATTGAATATTTCTTCACATTTTTAATTCGTCCGGAATATGCAGATTTTGTTCGTGTCAATTCGATGTATGCGGTGTACGCTTCAATTCCGGCGCGGATTATTCCTCAGGAAGTTTTTTTTATTACGCTGTTCGGTGTCTGTGCGCCGCTCGTCGCTTCGTATCTGGCGAGCCGGGCGGTGCTTTCGTTACCGGTAGCAGAGGTGCTGCACGATGAATGATATCTTGACGATAGTTGATTTAGAAAAAACGTATGTCACTGGAGCGGAGCGGCTCACGGTGTTCCGTGGATTACACATGACCGTTCCGTCCGGTAGTACGACTGTTATCGTTGGCGCGAGCGGCAGCGGAAAAAGTACGTTGCTCAACATTATCGGCGGTATCGATACGGCGACGGCGGGAACGGTGTATGCCGGTGATTGGGAAGTGACGCGTCTAGATGAAGATGCCCAGGCGGAATATCGTTCTCGTTTTTTAGGATTGGTGTTTCAATTTCACTATCTGCTAAAAGATTTTACGGCGCGTGAAAACATTGCAATGCCTGCACTGATTGCCGGTACGCCGCGGAAAGAAGCATACGCTCGTGCTGATCAGCTGCTTGCGGATGTGGGGCTGACTGCGCGGGCGGGACATCTGCCGAGTCAGCTGTCAGGGGGGGAACGACAACGTGCTGCCGTCGCGCGCGCGTTAGTCAATAATCCAGAATTGTTGCTCGCCGATGAGCCGACTGGCAATCTTGACCCCATACATGCAACGCACATCAGCGATCTGCTTTTTTCTTTGGTGCAGCGCTATCAAAAAACGCTCATACTCGTAACGCATGACCGGCAGCTTGCCGCACGTGGCGAACAATGCTATACGATTGTTGACGGGCGCCTTGAACGCTGTACGGTGGAGAGAACGACTGTATGACCGCCGCTGCGTCGTTTTTATTTGCCGCCCGTATGCTTTTCCCCAAAACAGAAAAAAAATCGGCGGCACGGAGAAGTCTGTTCGGTGCGATGATCTGCATTGCCATCAGTCTGGTGCCGCTCATCGTCGTCCTGTCTGTTTCTGACGGCATGATACAGGGGATGACGGAACGAATAATCGGCTTGTCGTCATCGCACCTTACGCTCCGCATTGACGGTATGAGTGTTACCAGAGAGCAGCTGCCGGCTATGAATGCATTGGTGGAAACGATTGCGGCGGTCCCCGGTGTCACGAACGCGTATCCTGAAATTTCCCTGACGGCGCTTGCTGCCGGAAAATCGTATCGCACCGGTGCACATGTCCGCGCCGTTCCCGCAGCTCTGTTTCAGAACGAAAGTACGTTCCGGTCGTTTTTTTCCTGTACGGAGGGAGACTATACTGACTTTACCGACGGCAGCCGTACCGCACTTATTGGGACGTATATGGCGGACGTGCTCGGAATTGGAGCGGGCGACACGTTTCGCCTTTTGAGTCTATCGCGGACAGTGAGTGGCTCATTTACCGTGCGCACGGTGCTGCTCACTGTCGCTGCCGTTGTATCGTCGGGGTATCAGGAGCTTGATGCGCTGTGGGTTTTCATCCCCGTTGAAACGGCGTTCCAGTCGCTGCCAGTATCTGCCGCGGATGTGTTCGTGCGTGTTGAAACCGCTGACGCGTTTTCCGCTGAACTTGCCCGCATTGAGCAGGACATAGATAGCCGCGTTGCCGATTATGCGCGCGTGTACAGTTGGCAGGAACTCAACAGTACGCAGTTTGAAAATTTTTCTTCAACGAAGGTGATGCTCGTCTTTATTATGGCGCTTATCGTTCTGGTGGCGTCGGTCAATATTTCTGCGGCACTCGTGATGCTCGTAATGGAGCGGCAGCGAGAAATCGCCATCATCAAAAGCATCGGCGGAACGACACGCGGCGTGGTCGGTGCATTTCTCTGTACCGGCTGTGCGGTTGCGTCTGGCGGCATCCTTCTCGGAGTTCCGGTCGGGCTTTTATGCGCGGTTAACAGCAATAAAATAATCAATTTTACTGAAAAAATACTCAACATCGGTGCGGAATTGTGGTATCTTTTAAATGATACGGCACGCGCCGTTCCACATATAACGCTGATGGATCCCATGTATTACCTGACGGAGATTCCCATCGTCATTCCGTTTGGCAGCTTATGCGGCATCGTCGCGTTGACGCTCGTTTTGTCAGTGGTCGTTTCAGTGGTTCCCGCCTATCGTGCGGGGCGGGAGCGGCCGCTTGAAACCGTGCGGAGAGTGTAGTTGAGGTAGGTATGGTATGTGATGTGTGCCGTAAACGGCAGGCGGCATTCTTTATAGAACAGGTGACAAAGGCGTCGAGCAGGACGATCCACGTATGCATGCAGTGTGCCGTTGGTCGCGGTATCTATCCCGATCCGAAAGTCGTACAGCGTTCAATCGGTGCGCTGTTTTCAGAAATAGACAAAGCACAAGAGCGCCTCGCTGCGTCATCGGAGAAACACTGTCCTGCCTGTGGTAGCGCGCTCTCGGAAATTACTCAAACCGGCAGAACCGGCTGCCCTGAATGCTACGCAGTTTTTACAGACGAAATCAAAAAACTCATGAAATCGCACGGTATTGCCGGACCGTATACGGGCTCGCTGCCACGGCGGATTTCCGGTTACCGCTCGCTTTTGACTGATCGCATGGATTTGCAGACAAAACTTGAGGAATCACTGCGGAACGAAGAGTATGAAAAAGCGGCGGTGTACCGCGACTATTTGCGTGCGCTCGACCGGAAGCCGACATCGTCCGGTGATACTGATGGGGGAGCGGCACATGAGTGATGTGTTTGCCGGAAATTCGTGGTATGCCGGCGACGGTCCCGAAAACGATGTCGTCATGTCATCACGGGTACGCCTTGCGCGGAATCTTGCCGATTTTCCGTTCCCCAAATTGTTCCGTGGCGATGACGCCGACCGGATACAGGCGCTTGTGTTTGATACTTTTGCACACGAAGACGCTGAAAACGGTTACTATATGGTGCCGACCGCTGCACTCAATGAACGGGGGGCACAAGTGCTTGCCGAATGGGGCGCGCTCGATGTTCCGTCGGGAACAGGAGTGGTGATGCAGCATACTGGTGCAACATCGTGTGTTGTCAATACAAGCGATCATGTCCGCATCGTTTAATTTGTCCCCGGATTAAGCTGCACGCGTGCCTTTGAACAGTGCCGCGTCTTTGACGGAATTTTGCAGGAGCGATTGCAATTTGCCGCTTCATATGATTTTGGCTATTTAACAGCGGCGCTCTGCGATGCTGGGAGCGGGATGAAGCTTTCGATTCGTGTGCACATTCCGGCGACTGTTCAGGCAGGCAAAGCGGCGGCGCTCATCAGCGACGTGCAGAAGCGAGGATTTTCTGTATCCGCTCCATTTGGTATCGGCGGCCGTACCGGAGAAGCGCTCGGGTCGGTGTATCAGATTTCGAGCGCCGCCGCTCAGCTGGGGACGGAAATTGATCAGGTGGCCAGCATGCATGCTGTTGGGCTTTTGGTTGCGGAAACAGAGCGCAAGATTCGTGCACAGTATGCCGAAAATAATAAGACGGACATCCGCAATATACTGCTGCGTGCATATGCGCTGGCAAAGTTCAGCACGTTCCTTGAATGGCGGGAATCGGTTGACATCATTTCTGATTTAAAATGGGGAATGGATAGCGGTCTGATCGGCGGTATAACGGACAGCGAGTTCAGCACATTGCTTTTCCGTATACAGGACGGGCATTTGTCGTATCTGGCGCATACCGGAACGTTTTCTTTTGAAAGCGATGTCGCCCGGGATCGAGACAAACAAGTGCTGCGCCTCCGTGCGGTGAGTGTACAAGAAACCGTCGATAAGATATGCTTTCAGTGAGGGAGCTGTCCGTACTGCAGAAATCTGCATATCGTCCACGCTGCGAACAGCTGCGGTGAACGCACGCATCGGCAGCTGTGTTTTTTTTGAGAGAACGAGCACTGTGGCAAAGACGGTGGTTCGTTGTATACTTTACGGTGATACAGCGCCGTGCGCCGGGATGTACGCTTGTGCAGGCGGCTGTTGGCAGTATTCTGGATGTCCTATACGGTGCATCGTTCAAAAATTAATACGGGTAGAGGGAGCTATGATGAATCTGTCACCCCGTGCGCATCAACTTATCGTTGTTCGCGCCCAGGATGAAGGACGAAAAAACGGCAGCGCGGAACTGTTGCCGGAACATGTGTTGCTTGCGTTGATAAAGAGCGCTGAAGGCATCGGTTATCGATTGCTGCAGGAACTCCGCGTTAATCTGTTCGCGTTTAAGACGGCGCTTGAGCAGACTATCGGCGTTCGCACTGCCGCACCGTCGATCAATGATGTGCCGCTGTCGGTGCGGTTTCATGCGTTGCTCGATGCTGCAGCTGCCGAAGCGCAAAGCCTACAGAATACCTACGTCGGTACCGAACACATCGTTCTTGCCGCGCTCCGCGAACAGGGAAGTACGGCGGCGGCGTTTTTTGAACACGGCGCGATTACGGTTGATCAGGCGCGAAAAATTGTACCGTCCGTCCAAGCCCACTATCCTTCATCAGTCAGTGGTGCTTCTGTACCGTTTTCAAAATCGATATTTCAGAACTTGCTCGGTACAGGTGTTGAACAAGTTCCCATTATACAGAGCGATGCATCGGCTGGGCAAAAGCAAAAGCCGCGGCAGTCGTTTATTGCGGAGTTCAGCAGAGATATTACAAAGCTCGCGCGAGACGGTCTGCTCGATCCTGTTGTCGGCAGAGATACAGAGATACGGCGTTTGATAAAAGTGCTTTCGCGCCGGACAAAAAATAATCCAGCACTTGTCGGCGAGCCGGGCGTCGGAAAGACCGCCATCGTTGAAGGACTTGCGGAGCGCATCGCGAAGGGAACTGTCCCGGTTTATCTTGCCCAGAAACGTATACTGGCGCTTGATGTCGCCGCCTTGGTTGCTGGTACGAAATACCGCGGTGAATTTGAAGAACGCATGAAGCGTATGATGAAAGAGGTGCGCGAAAGCAGGGACATCATTCTGTTTATCGATGAACTCCATACGATCATCGGCGCTGGTGGACCGGAAGGCGCCATGGACGCATCCAATCTGCTCAAGCCTGCGTTGAGTAGGGGAGAAGTTCAGATCATCGGTGCGACCACAACACGGGAATACAGCAAGTATATTGAACGGGATTCAGCGCTTGCGCGGCGGTTCCAGGTGATAAAAGTAGAAGAGCCCAATGATGCAGATACGATTCTGATCCTCTCCGGCATTCAAAAAAAATATGAAGATTTTCACCACGTTGTATATGATAGCACGGTTGTTCCCGCTGTCGTAAAACTGTCGCGCCGGTATATTCCGGAACGATGTCTGCCCGACAAAGCGATTGATATTCTTGATGAAGCCGGTGCCGCAAAAAAAATAGAGAGTGCCGATCAACCGCCGGAGTTCAGCGAACTTGAAAAAAGCATCGCCGCCCTTGCGGAAGAAAAACGCGTGCTTGTTTCCGAGCAGGATTATGAACGGGCGGCCGTCGTGCGTGACAAAGTGCTTGAGCTCAGGCGGCAGCTTGACTGTTACCGTACGTACTGGGAAGAACACGGCGCCGCACAGGTACGGCACGTTACCGCACAGGACGTCGCTGCCGTTATCGGTGAGATGACCGGTATTCCCGTAGAGCAGCTCGATGCGGCGGAAGCGGGAAAACTCATCCATATGGAAGCTGATCTGCACCGCAGCGTGATTGGACAAGATGAGGCGGTACACGTGATCGCCGGCGCGATCCGGCGAAACCGTGCGGGAATTTCTTCTCCAAAACGGCCGATGGGTTCGTTTGTTTTTTTGGGGCCGACGGGCGTCGGAAAGACACAGCTTGCCAAAACGATCGCGCAGTTTTTATTCGGCAGTGAAGATATGCTCGTGCGTATCGATATGTCGGACTATATGGAAAAGCACAACGCCAGCCGTTTGGTCGGTGCGCCGCCGGGATACGTCGGCTATGAGGAGGGAGGGGTACTCACAGAAGCGGTACGTCGTCATCCGTATTCGGTGGTGCTGCTTGATGAAATCGAGAAAGCGCATCCCGACGTGTTCAACTTGCTGCTCCAGCTGCTTGAAGAAGGGGAATTGAGCGACAACCTGAGACACACGGTTAATTTTAGGAACACCGTCATCATCATGACGAGTAACGCCGGTGCGCGCGAGATAACGAGTGCCGGTCACGTCGGATTTGCAGCGCGCGCAGACGGTCTAAAATCGATCGGTGAAATCCGTGCCGATGCACTGAACGAGCTCAAGCGGCTTTTGAATCCTGAACTGTCGAACCGTATTGATGACGTGGTGGTGTTCAACGCGCTTTCAAAAGAACAGATCGGGCAGATTCTTGACATACAGCTCGCGGAACTTTCCGGGCGGCTCTTGGAACAGAACCTGCTCTTAAACGTTACCGCTCGCGCTCGCGCGTATTTGATTGACAATGGATACGACCCAGAAATGGGCGCGCGTCCGATGCGCCGGCTCATCCAGCACGAAATAGAGGAACCACTGTCGCTTGCACTGTTGTCGGGTGACCGGGGAGATGCCGATACCGTGTCGGTTGAGTATGCGCGCAGAAAAATAGTTGTGCGCTTTACCCGCCGGCAGGAGTTACTAACGGAACCGGTCAGTGCTTGCCGGCCGCTAGTGCATGAGTAGCGGAGCACCGTTTCACCGGGGCACACAAAAAATACGCTGACATATTTTGCTGGTGCGTTCTGGATAAGTCGTGCTTTGGCAGCGGGGCAAAAATTTTGTAATGGTACGAAGTATTCTCTGGTGCTGTTTTTTGCCATGACACCGCTGCGCAAAAAATCTTATTGTATATAACGCGATTATCGTTTATACTGAAAGGATAGGAACCGGAGCACATGCATAAAGAGTTTTTGCCTTTTAAAGTAGTCCGCAACAATGCACTGAAAATAGCGCATCGTATCTATCACGACGGCTTCATACCTGACGTTATCTATGCTTCGCTCCGTGGCGGTGCCTATATGGCGAACGTCATCAGCGAATATTTTAAAATCGTGCGGCGTGATTTTCATCCCGTGCTGTATGCGGCTGTCGTTGCACGCTCGTACACTGACATCCAGCAGCACGATCGCGTATACGTTGATGGATGGACGTATGCGCCCGACTATCTGCGCCCCGGAGACAAAGTGCTGTTGGTAGACGATATTTTTGATTCCGGTCGCACGCTGAATGAACTGGTAGAAATCTTTTTGCGACGAGGTGTGGCACGCAAAGATATAAAGGTCGTTGTGCACGACTATAAATATTTTACGTATCGGCCGCAACAGCCGATACAGCCTGATTATTGGTGCCGGCGATTTGACATCACTGCTCCTGAAGACGACCGGTGGGTGCACTATATGAGCCATGAGCTTGTCGGACTGTCACAGAAAGAGCTTGAAGAATATTATTATGCCGACGATCCAGAACTCCGTTCGATACTTGGCCCGCTGTTGGAGAAATCATGATCGCGCTGATAAAACGGATAGTCGTATCGGTGGCGGCCATGTGCGTTTGTGTGAGCGTCGGCAGTGCTTTTACGGTTATCAATCCGGTTGCAGGCGAGTGGGCAAACCGTCAGACACTTGTCATCGATCTGGCTGATGGCGAAGAGGCATACTATTCGCTGACGGGAACGAATCCTACTGTATCCGGATTTATCTATGACGGTCCGGTGCTGCTTGACATAACGGGTGATGTCGTGCTGTGCGTTACCGTCATTGATGCTGAACGTACGCACCATGATGTCGTTGTGACGTATGCGGTGCGCAGCCCTGCGGTACCGGCGGAAAGTCGTGCGGCAGATTTTTGCGCCGCAGTCAGCGCCGAACCGCTTGTTTCCTATGTTTCAGGAGACGAGCTGGTTATTCCTGAAACATTGCGATATCGTTTTGATTCGCGGCGGGTGCGCTGGCTTTCGGGGAGGCCGTTGTCACTGTCCGTTTCAAATACGGTTGGCCGCATCGTTCCCTGCATGGTGACGGACGGAAGCAGCGTGTGGCGTTTTATCATCGACGTGCAGCCGCGGTTTTCCGGTACATTTACCCGCCGCACTGTTCCGTTTGAGATTGTCGACTGGTCTACGGTTATATGTACAGACCGACGGTATATCTATCAAATCGACGGCAGCATGTGGTTGCAGCCGCAGGAACCGGTCGTTCTTGACCGATCGGTGGGGCACGTTATTTCGTGGCAGAGCGTTTCATACGTAAAGGGCAATCCTATATCGACCTATGTTCTGCCGCCGCGGCCACATATCACGACGACACATACGGCGCAGCAGTCATCAACTATTACGGTAGGGGGTGAAGGATTCCGCCTCGGTGTATTGGGCACAGACGGACAAGCGCCAGAATTATTTGAGACCATCAGTATCGATGCATTTGTCGGTGAACAGATCTCCGGCACTGTTCCGGTCGGTGTGTACTATAATTCAGTCTATCACGGGACAGAGTTTATTCCATTTGTGCTCAATCGGTTGCCGCCAGAAGCGCCGGTGATTACGACGGATGGCACGGGGGGATATGCGCGCGGCGCTGTGGATGTTACCGTATCGGTAATGCCGGGAGATGCGCTCTATGTGGCGTCCGTTTCGGAGCGCCGTGCTGTGCTGGCAAATGGCGGCACCGTGCCTGCACTGCCGTCGCATGAACTGTATACGCCGACTGCGGCGGAGAGCGTGCGTCTTCGCCTGGTGCCGATTGAACATCCGGTTGTCTATGTGGTGAGCGCCTATGCTGTCGATGCAGCAGGAAACCGCAGTGAATTATCAACCTATACAGTGACTATAGACAGCTACAACTTTTACGTATCGGCTTCGGCAGACAGAGAAACTGCTGATGGCAGCCGCGAACATCCGTATGCGGATTTGATCAGTTGTCTTGCGGATGTTGCC
>JAFUFE010000068.1 GCA_017470085.1 Treponema sp. | reverse complement strand
TTCGAAGATAATCCATAATGAGAGAATTTGCAACAATCTTTTAAATGTATTATTAACACATTAAATTTTGAACTTTGTGCTAAATGACCCTAAAATTATCAACTGTTCTGTGTGCTGCACGGCATCTTTTTTTTAAAAAAACTGAAAAAGGGGCGACTGACAGCGGTTTTTTCGTTATAATAGAACACGCAGGAAATTACCGTATTCCTGCGGGCAGCCTTACCGTGACAGTGTCCGGTGAGCGGGCGACGCTTACTCTTGCGACCGATGGCAGCGTACGCGTGCTTTACGGCATGGAACTGCCACTTTGCGTACGGAGCCGTGTGCTCGGTGACGTCGTTGTCGGTACGGGGAAAAAATTACGTTCAGCGGCCAGTATCTGTGCTGCTTGGAAAGTTCCCTCTGAATACCGCACTGCGCTTCCCGTGGTACAGGCACTCAAGCATCCAGAGCAGCCGGTCATTGCGTTGTGGGGCAGCGTATACGGGTACGATGATTGGGGCATAAAAGATGCGTTCTTTGACGGAGCTCGTAGTGAGAAAGACTAGCGCGATTGTTTTTTCTGTGGCGATGGGGGCGGTTATGGTGATGCGTGCCGTGGCGGGCTTTGCTGTTGAACCTGCTGTTGCCGCCGCCAACCGGCGTACTGCGACGCGGTACCTTCAGCGGGCGGAACACGCGTTTGCCAGCAGCGACTGGGATACCGCGAGTGAACAGGCGACGCTCGGCGCACAGTATGACGATACCGTAGCCGACTTGCAGTATATTATCGCTACTGCTGACTACCGGCGCGGGGTGCCCCGTGCGCACGTTATCCGTCAGATGGAAAATGTGCTGGCACCCAACATGCAGTGGGTGGGGTATAATCGGGACGGTGCGCGTATCCTCTATGCAGACCTGCTCGCTGATACTGGGCGGTATGAAGATGCGCTCCGCGTACTCGATGAGGCGCCGTTTCTGTATTCCGCCGATGCCGAGTTCATCAGAATTAAGGTGTATTATTGTATGCGTACGCCTGAATCCATTGCGCGCGCGCGTGACAAAGTGACTGCGGCACGGCGTATCTACCAATCCGACATGCGCTTTCCGAGAATCTTTTTTATGCATGAACACGCGCTGCAGCAACTCGGCGATGCTGACCGGGACGGCGAACGTGTTCAACGCATTGCCGATACGTTCATTGCGCGCTTGCCGCTCTACGACGCTCCCGATGCAGAGTTGGAGATATATGCCGCGCTTTTTGCTTCAGGGGAACGGCAGCGGCGGCTGCTTGAAGCTTTTGCTGCACACGGGCAGCGGCATCCTCGCTATGCGGCGGCAGCGCTTCAGGCGGGTATACTCTCTGAACAGGCGGCGCTGACGTATTTTTTTGCGTGCAGCGCTGGACGGGTGCATTTCAGCGAGCTCCGTGAGTTCGTTCCCCTGTTGACGGACGCCGACGTGCAGGCAGCGCTTGTGGCCATTCTTACTGCATATGAAGGTGAGCTATTGCTTTCTGCCGACGGAGCTGTTGAACCGGATATGCGTGTTACCTATGTTCGTGGCCGTCCGGAGACAATAACGTGGGACCGAGAGCGCGACGGTATCGTTGACTGGACTATTACCTGCGATTTCGGCGTGCCGGTTCTAGCGAATGGGGGGCAGACGTTTTCGCTTACGTATGGCGTGTATCCTGCGGTTGCTACGGCGACACTTGCCGACGATGTGTATTCCGGCAGCTATCGGTATGCGGACGAGTCATTTTTCTGGACTCCATGTCAGCTTTCAGTGCCAGACGTACTGACGCCGCTTGCCGGCTGTCAGTTTTTTGTACCAGTTCCGCTCGTTGATGAGCGGTTTCCGACGCCTGAGTTATTGATTACCGCCGCGTCGTACTATGATACAGCGGTTCCGGAACGGCGGGATGCACGGGCGTCGTTTGCGTTGCTTGACGGCGTGCCGGTTACTGCCGATTACCGTGTGGGGGAACATCGGTATGCGCGCGCAGTTTTTGAACAGGGCATTCCGGTAACGCGGGCGGTTGACAATGACGGTGACGGTATATATGAAGTGACAGAAGTTTTCGGATTCGACCCGCACAACGACCTACAGCAACCTGATGAAGAACGCGCAGCGCTCAGGGAACGCTGCTTTCCGATACCTGGATTTCCGTCCGGCGTGTATGTGTCCCTTGTGCAGATAGACACTAACGGAGATGCGGTGCCGGATTTTACGGAGGAATACGGCATGCGCGGCGCTCGGACCGTTTCGTGGGATACCGATGCTGACGGCGCGTGGAATATCCAGTACCGGCGATATCCGCAGGAAACGGGAGCGGCAGTGCAGGAAGAGGCACGCTTCTATACGGTGCCGGACGCTGTCTTGGTAACGGTGACGAGCGTCCGCGGCGTACCGATCAGAGTTGTCCGCGGAGACGTGCTCTACGACGTCGTTCCTGGTACGACTGCTGATTTTTATTGGATTGGAGAAGCCGCCACTGCCGCAACGGAGGCAGCTGTCCGTGACCGTATTACAGAGAGTGGTCGGCAGGGCGTTTCCCTTATCTATGAGGGCGAAGGCGGCGTGCGCATTCTCGCTGTGCGCGTCGGAGCGATGCTGTTTGCAGAGCAGATCGTCGAACTGTCGGATGCAGCGGATGGTGCCGTTTTCGGTGCAGCGACAGATGGTGCTGTTGCAGAATGATTGTGAGCACATCGGTTTGTCGTTCCGTTCACGTCTGTTGTTCTATAGCCGATGACAGCTCTTGCCACCCGCGGTGCTTTCTTTTAAAGAACGTGTCGTTTTGTTGAAGAATATGATACAGTGTCAACAAGTGAAAAAATGTATATTGGTGTGCACCGCGTGCCTTTCTCTGTTTTCGTGCAGGACGATACGTCAGCCGGAGTCGGTGTTTGTTCCGCCGGACTATACAGAAGCGGATGCCATATATGCGGAGCAGAAACGCATCGCTCGGTTGTTGGAAGAAGAACACGCTGTTGAAGCCTTGTGGCGTGCGTTATTGCTCGGTGATGACGAAACGACGCTGCAGTGTGCGGCACAAGTGGAGCGTGAGCTTCGTGCAGCGGTTGATGCGGGGCGGTATCTCGATGCTGGACGGCTGCACCGTTCGCTCTGTGCTGCGGGGTTTTCGGCGCGTGCCCAGACAATTCTGCCTGAACAAGAGCTCTCCCGGCACATAGTGAACGATGTGCCCGGCCTGACCGTTGATGCGCGGTATCTCCCCCGGACGATAGCCGACTGCATCAACGCAACGGTGACGGTGTGGGTGGATCAGGGAATTCGCATCCAGAACGGTGCCGGCCGCGCCGACCGGGTGATCGGCTCTGGCTTTTTTATCGACCACCGCGGCTACATTATCACGAATCATCACGTGATTGCTTCGCTCGTTGATCCGCGCTATGAAGGCTATGCGCGTCTGTACATTAAGCTCGCAGCCGACAGCGAAACTCGCATTCCAGCACGGGTTATCGGATACGACAGTGCGCTCGACATAGCGTTGCTCAAAACGGAAGTCGACGCACCGTTTGTGCTCGCGCTCGGCTCAAGCCGTGACCTGAACGTTGGCGACCGTGTATCTGCCATCGGTACGCCGCTCGGTCTTGAGGGGACGATTACGTCCGGTATCGTATCATCCGTAGACAGAAAACTGTTTATGACCGGCGCAGTGTTCCAGATCGATGCTGCGGTCAATGCTGGTAATTCAGGCGGACCACTCATCGATGCCAATATGCGCGTACAGGCGGTGGTATTTGCAGGCATCAAAGACTATCAAGGACTGAACTTTGCAATTCCGGTGGAATACGTGCGACAAGATTTGCCGTACCTGTTCAGGGGGGAGCAGCGGATGCATCCGTGGATCGGTGCCTATGGTCGTACAACGCGCGCCAATGGAACGGCACACGCGGGGCTTGAAGTGCAGTACCGAATGCCGGGGGGGAGCGCGCATCGTGCAGGCATCGGTGAAGGGGCAGTCATCACCGCAATCGACGGGCAGGCAAAAGAGTCGCTTGAAGCCATGCAATC
>JAFUFE010000067.1 GCA_017470085.1 Treponema sp. | reverse complement strand
ATAGAGCGGTACGATGACGCTATCAGCTGTTACGAGCGGGCACGCGGCAACAAAACGCTCCGTAACGATGCCCGCTACAAAATAGCACGCACCTATGCGCTCGCAGAAAATTGGGACGCCGCCTATGCAGCGTTTACAGCACTCCGTACGCATGATGAAGATAATGCAGCGCTCAAGGCGTCATGTGCATATGTCACTGCCATGAGTGGACGGACGGACGAGGCGCTCCGCCAGTATAAGGCGCTTGTTGAACAGTATCCGTACGATGAATCGCTTTTGGCGAATTACATTACACTGCTTTTGAGTGATGGCAGGGCAGAGCGTGCGGAACCGGAGGTGGCACGTTTTAAAGAAACGTTCCCCGATTCAACCGCATACGACACACTTGAACGCACGCTTTCAGCGCTGTTGGATGCAGAAGCGGCGCACTAAACCGTTATTTTTCTTTTTCAATGCATTCGCGGTATTTATCGTTATTGGCACAGAACGCGATAATGGGTGCATTCTTTTCTGCTTCAGCGTGTGCGACTGCTTCTGTTGCTTCGCGGATAAGACGGCTGCCGGACATAATACGCACCGCCCGCGTTGAAAGACCGATAAAACAGGTGTATCCGTCTGCCGCAATGCGTTTTGTCAACTCGGCATGAATCTGTTCTGCTGTCTCAATCGCTGTATCGATGGCGATGTCAGAACGGATGGCAGCAAATCCGTCGGAGTGATATTCAAAGAGCAAATCGGTGTATTGAAACTGCTGCTGTAGGTACTCGCAGACTGCCGCGGTCGGCGGTGCCGTAAAATCCAGTCCGGGGATGCGGATGATAAACAGCGCCAAATCGTATTCAGAAGCGGTTGCGCGAATAAGTTCGCTGTCAAGCCGTGTTTCAAGGTACTGCTCCCAGCCGAATCCTGTCAACGGAGAAAACAGTCCGAGCGGTTCTGCCGGTGAGCCATCCGCACTGTCAGCGTCCGGACTGACCGGTACTGTCGCCCCCGCGTTGTCTACCGGCTGCTCTGCTGTCTGGGCTGTGGTTTCCCGTGATACGGCCGGTCGTATGCTGGACGCCATAGCGTACGGGTTGTCAGGCGGTAGCGGGGCAGCGGATGATTCTGCTGTATCCAGTTCTGCGCCGTCGTCATCCGATGCCTGTTCGTCATTGGCAAGCGGTAACGGGAAAAAGTACGGGTAGCACAACAGGATGATGGCACACACCGTTCCCACGAGTGCAAGGATGAATGAAAACCGTGCAACAGAAAAAAGCAGTGTAGGGCGGAGAAGATACATGCCGGCGGAGATAGTATACTGTCCGCTTTCGGCCGTAAATTCAGTGGTACGGAGACGTGACAGGGAACTTGTTGGAAGTAGTTCCTGAATGCCTGCCGGATAGGCGAACAGCGTGCTGCCATCTTTTGTGATGATCAGCGAACCGTAGTTTTCGCGTTCGCCGATGGCACTGTCAATCGCTGTGCGAAACTCAGGAGAATTGTCCGGATAACGCTCCGCAGCATTCCTTACACCGGTAACGAGGTGATCGAAAAGAATACCGGTTCGTTCATGGCCGTATCGATATTCCCGGAATAGTGAAAACGCAAAGAAAAGAACGGCGAGTACAAAAATCGCTGCAGTTATCGCTGTGTATGCCGTGATGCTCTTGTTTTTCATATCTAGGATTCAGTATAACGCAGGAGCGCTTTGTATGCAAGGTGCAAGAGCGTCGGGAACTCCGCGTGCTTTTGAGCGGGGGAAATGCGGGTACGGAGCCACGCGATGTACGGAAGGACTGCGTACTGAATCGCCGTCAGCGTACCGGGCGTGTACTGGTCGGCGGCGATGTCGTTCTTGAGGCAGCGTAAAAAGCGCGCAAAATCGAACGGCTGTTCTTCAAAGGGCAGGGGAGAAGCTGCATGGCGCGCGGTACAGAGCCATCCGGTGTTCTTTGGAACGACGGAAAAATCAGATTGCGCACACCACGCTATAAATGAATCGCGGTACGACTGGAGAACGGCCGTCGTCGGCGCTGACGCAGAGGGACCGGGGATGAGCGGCGCGCGAAACAGCAGTGCGCTGAACCGGCATTCTGCAGGAGCACAGCGAGTCTGTTCACCGTAGTACAGTGCGTCCAAATACGTGCCGCGCGCATAGGGCGTTCCCCGTGGATAGGAAAAATCCGCACCAGTGATAAACAGCGACTGAAAACCCATACGGCGCGCACAGTCTACGGCGGCAGTCAGTACGGTGCCAGTACCGGGAGCGAGGGGGAAAAACGGTGTTCCCGTTCCGGGGGACTGCGTTTGAGCAGCGTAGGTCGCAAGTGGATGTCCGGTTGTTATGAAGACGGTATGTTCGTACCGACGCGCCGTTGTGCTCACGGCACCAACATCGCACACAAGAAGCGGAGGAGCGGTATCAGCACATAAAAAATGCATGCGGGAAATCAGCTGTGCATCGATGGTGACTACGGCATCGGAGTGGATGCCGTGTTCTCTGAGCGCTCGATATGCAGTATCGGTAGCGATGATGAAATAGTCGTTCCGCTGTTTTTTTAGCAGAGGAATGTTTTCATCGAGTGAAGGTCCTGCGCCAGCGATGTAGGCCGTTTTCTCAAGCGGGATACGGTGCCGGTAGTGCGTGCGGGGGGTGTGTGCTGCGTGCTTGAGGTTAGCGATGATGTTTCGTTGCCAGAGTGCGCCGAAATGTGCTTGCACCGAATAGTCGGCGGTGACAAGCGCAAGCGCATCGCGTACGAGCGATTTGAACCGGAGCGCACAGTCGGGAGATTCAAGTGACCAATTCTGGAGCTCGCTGACGTGCAGAGACCCGTATACCGCGGGGAGATAGATATCGGTTATCGCTGTGACCAGCCGATCAAGTGGAACTACTGTCAAGCGAGGATTTTCCGTGAGTGCCGGCACCGTCGGTATGGTGCGTACGAATGAGATGTCTGCGTCGGTTTCTTCAACAGCGATGATGTGGCAGGCGCTGTTTTTTTCTAACAGTGCTGCGGCAAGGTAGCCCGCACCGAATCCAGCGATGACAAAAAAAAGCGCTTCGGGGGGGAATGTCTTTGCTGTCCGTGCAGCTTCGCGTTCAGGATCGTACTGGGAATGCGCAGCGCGTCCGCTCGTGAAGAGGGGTACCGGTGAGCCGTTTTTTGCCTGTATGACGCGTGCATATCGACTGGTCATTGCGAGATTAACCTTTGTAGCCGTGCGCAGAGTTTTTTGTTGCGCTCAATGAACAGCGCATGCATCTGTGCGGCATCCGTTTCAGTCAGCGCCCGGTTTTCACTGACGGTCTCTAGCGGAAAAAATTCTTTCTGCCAGGCTGCGGTGTGCGCCGCTGTGGCGATGAATGTAGCGATCCGTGCCGCCCGTGTTTTTTTGTCCGGTAACGGCGGACAGGCGGTTATGTGCGGCATTTGTTTTCCGCCCGTGCGTACGGTATGGCAGAAAAACGATACATCCGTATCGCGTATAGCGCCGAGCGGGGCGGAAGCGGTGTGGTCGTCTCGTAAACGGTAGATGCGCGCCGTTATCTCCGGCGGCACGGCTGAAAACCAGTCGTGATAGAGCGCAAGAGACGCCGCTCCAGAAAACCGCGTCCGCATGATCCGCATTTCCTTTGGCATAAGTCGTCCGTCTGTTGCTCGGTGTATGCATTCGAGCGCGTTCGGCTGTGCATGCTGAAATCCTGCCGCCGGGGCAAGATCAAGTCCGCACAAAAAGACCGGTCCTGCAGTCAGTCCACAGGCAAGCGCCATCGCAGTGCCACTGACTGTCCCATTTCGTTCGGCGCGATGGGGCGTATATCCGCACGAGTGTAGGAGTGTATCGATCAGGCTGTCACCGTAGGCGAGCGGCAACAGCTGCGTATCGTTCCACTGTGTGGCGGGGTAGACTGCCTCAGGAGGGAGCGCCATCACCATCTGGGAGACGGGCATACGGTCAAAGTGGCGGCGTGCCCACCAGCCGCCGTCGGTCGCAATGCACATGTCGGGGACAATGCCGTACGTGCTACAGGGAGCGAGCGCGGAGGAAACAGCAAGCAAAAAATAGCGCTGCCGCATTTTTTTAAGGAGGGGAAGTATGCCCGTTAAACTCGGTCCTGACGCTATGACGACGACCGGCGTGTCACCCGGTGTTACGCCGACGGTTGTCGTTGTGCTCTGAATATACCGCACGGCATTTGAAAGCCACCGGCTGGCAAAATAGCTTCGTGTGTACAGCACGGTGCGGCTTTTTTCTGTCGCAGCGAGCAGTGCGCTCCATGCTGCAGACGTCAATTCGGGAAACGCGTGTGCCGCAGGCGTCCATGCGAGTGAAAGACACGCCGAGAGCGTTTCTTCCCCAAAATGGTTGTAGAGCGTATGTGCAAGCTCTGTTTTTTTTTCCGGTGATGACAGTGAAAAGACGATATCCCACGAGCCATCGCTCTCCGTCAGCGCCGCCTGCACCCGGATAGCGCACAGGCAGGCATCAGGAAAGCGCGAGCGTAAAAATGGCGCGCAATACGAGAGCGCTGGCTCTATGACCACGACGGCGCGCGGACGGAACGATACGGAGAGCGTTTGCACAAATAGTTCCGCCTCATGTTCTGGATTGTAGCGGGAGTGAAGTGCTCGGCCGTTGTATGAACAGGTAGTACTGCCGTTGCGTGCAACGGAATACGAAATCGTCACGTTATCGTTCCTGGAGAAATACACGTATGCCCTCTGGTGTACTCTCCTTTCCCGCCGGCATCACGGTAACGGCTGCTGCATCGTCACCGAGCACGGCCGTGTATACGTGTGCCAGATGACACTGTACCAGAGATTCATCAACCGATGCTGCTGAAAACAGCACGAGCTTGAACGCTCCGTCGTTTTGCATGTGGACGACCTGTGGCGGTGGAAAATGGACGCGCATGGCATCATACAGCAGGTGGGATATGGTAGACGTCAGTGCCCGATGTTCGGTGTCCGCAAGATCTCCGGCACGGCGGAGGACGGCAGCTATCGCCGCTGTATAAGAGACGATGAACAGCGATGCTTCCGTATTCGGTGGAAATACCGCGGGAACGGCTGGGAGCGCCGTTTCTACAGGCTGTGTGCTCGGTATGCCGCGGGCTATAGCGATCGGCGGAAGCGTTACCTGTTCTGCGTCAAGTGTCAGTATGGCTACGACGGCATCAGGTGATATGCGCGCACAGAAAAGCCGGTCGAGCCGCGTGCGGACTGCTGCTGACAAAAACTGGTTGAACGCAGGCTCGGTGTCTTTGGTGAATGTGTTCCATCCGTCGGTGAGCATGCCGTTCCAGAAGTCCACGGAAGAGCACGATTTTGCAACGGTCAGCGCGTCAAGTCCAACACACGCCGTCATAAGCAATCGGTCAGAGACACGGGAAAACAGCGCAACATGTGGCAGCTGGTGGTGTGCGGCAAATTCCGCAAGCGACGAAAATCGCTGGCGTTCGCCGGAACGTTCCGGTGTGTCCGGCAGCGCGGGAGCGATCGATTCAATATGGCTCAGGAGCCCCATGTTATGACAGCCCTAAATCGGTAAAAAGTTTTTTGTACGTGTTGAACTGCTCTGATTTTGCAAATTCAACGATTTTATCCTCTGGCAGATTTTCGAGCAGCCGGTCCATATACAGCAGCACCGATTTGATTTCGCTTTGTAAGTCGTTCGGAATTTCATCGACGTTGACGCCCGTTTCGAATGCCGCGTTTTCATCGGCACGGAGATAGTCCATCTTCGTTTCAGTGAGCGTGTCCTGTATGTCTGGATCGGCGGCAAGTATGTCGATTCCCTTTGCATTGTCGAGCGTCAACGGCTCAATGACGTCGATAGTGTCGTCCGGTAGTTCCGACGGAACGTCGTACGGGCGTGCGGGAAAGTCCGTTTCCTGTACCGAGTCCATAAAATCGGTGGGCGACGAGTCGAGCAGAATATCGTCAACTTTCGGGACGGAGATTTCATCGGGCAGTTCGTCAGGGATGGATTCGTTCATGTCGATGTTCGATAGATCAGGCTCGATGAGGTTTTCATCGGTAAAATCAATCGTGGTGTCAGCGGTATCAGAAAAGTCAGGGAGGGCGATGTCGTCCGCTTCCGGTGCCGCTGTTTCGGGGAGCGAATCAGTTTTCTCTGTCGCTGCAAAATCGGCATTGTCCATGATGTGACTCAATTCGTTTCCTGAAAGCGCGATGGACTCATCGCCGTCGCTATCAGAGAAAAAACCGCTTGAATCAGAATCGCTGGCGGCAGGAATATCTATGCCCCCCCCGCCGTCTGTTGCTGTGCCGGTATCTGCCGCTGAGAATGCAGCAGTGTTCATAATGGTACTCAGCTCATTTCCTGATAACGAGATAGTGTCGTCCTCATCGTGGCCAGAAAAAAATCCGTCCGCAGGGGAAGCGGTTTCCGCACTGACAGCCTTGTCTTTCAGCGCTTCAAAGCTCACTTTCAGTGATGAGATTTCTTCTTTAAGGTGTGCTAAGTCAGCAACGATTTGATTCAGTATGGTGGTGTCCGCCGAAGATAATTGCGCAGCCGGAGGTTCCGCACCGAGGACAGTCGGATGCGGGGCTGCTTCAGCGTCGTTGGAGACGGACAGGTTGTAGTCAATCGGGGGCTCTGCTTGCTGGGCTGCTGCGGTGGATACGCGTCCGTCAGACAGTACTTCGGCAATGTCGGCGGGAGTGTCCACATCGAGTGCGGCGGCAGGGCTCTCCGTGTCAAAAGGCACGGGCGTGGCGGCGGTGTCCCTATCGTCTGTTTGTTCTGCCGCCACAGCACTGCTGGCTGCTGTGGTAGCCGGCGTGTCTCCCAGGCCAAAGTGTTGGATAAACGTGTCGAGCAGCGACGTGCCTTGAGCAGGGAGTTCATCACTTGAGCTCTCTACCGCCGTATCGATGTCGGCTCTTTCCGATGACGCGCGGTCGTCACTATCCGCAAAGTCCGGGGTGAACGAATCAAGCGAGGGTGCCGCATCGCTCGCAGCGTATTCCGTACCGCTCTGGGCGACATCGTCGGAAACGGGCTCTGTCATCTCCGGTAAGTCAGATGCGAATCCCGCGAGCGGCTCCGTGTCAACGGAACCGTCAGGGGTATCGGTTTCTGCGGCAAGCGACGTGTGGTGTATTCCTGTCCGCTTTACCCAGACGCCGTAGCTGTCAAGTTCGGTGGTGGTATGCATAGAATCGCTCATACTATTCCCGCTCCTCTGTTTTTAATTACGGTAATGAGCCTCGCTCATTTTACTATCGGCCGCCGGGGGAGAAAAAAACAGTGTTTTGTACCGGCAGCTGCTGACGGACACCGAATAGTATACCACATAATTCAATTTTAGAAAATAGCAAAATGTGACGATAGTGTACATATGACTCGTTTTAAATGGCTGCTCGCATTTCTTGCCGGTGTAGCAGCCTATGTCGGTATTTCAGTCGTATACGGTCAAAACGGTGTTTTTGCGTACCGCGAGTTACAAGAACAAAAACGGGAACTCTCACACCACGCCGCCGGCATCCAGAAAATATACGATGAGCTTTTTTTAGAGTACACCGCGCT
>JAFUFE010000066.1 GCA_017470085.1 Treponema sp. | reverse complement strand
GGAGAAGATGCCGGGTTTGACGAGTTCCCGATCGGTGACGACATCGAAGTTGGGCCGCTCAATGTGGCGGGCGTCTACTTCCAACCGGTGGATATGCTGCCGGCCGGTATGGGCTTGACTGCTGCGGAGTCCGACATCCACCTTGAGGCGGACATCTCTGCGCTCGAAAACGACCTTGGCTACGGCGTGGGAGATTTTGTTCCGTATCTCACCGTTGAGTATGAAATAATCAACAACGCGAATATGGTGATAGCGGCATCGGGAACGTTCATGCTCATGAACGCATCTGACGGGCCGCACTACGGTGGCAACATTGCGCTGCCGCAGGCCGGCTCGTATACGGTGCGCTTTATCATCCACAGCCCGGAAGAGAACGGCTTTGTGCTCCATGTTGACGAATTGACGGGCGTTCCCGGTCGGTTCAGTGACTACTGGGGGAATGGGCCGTTGGTGGCGGAATGGGATGATTTCCAGTATGCCGGTAGTCTCCGCGGGCAGTAATCATATTTCATAATGGTGTGAGCGAAAACAGCTTGTCATTCCGCAAGCTGTTTTTTGCGTCTGTACTGCTGTAGGGAACGGAATGCTGAAGTATCTGGTTGATGTTGTAGAAAATCTGCTCGCTGCCGGGCTTTTAAGTGCACTTGTCTGTGGTGTTTCCGTCATATGTCTTGGCGATGTAGTCAAGAACGCTAATCGCTGGGGGGTGATTAGCGGCGGTATTGTTTCGTGCATTTTGGCGGTCGTCAAACATCGGGCACTTGTCAGACGGTATGAGTATATAGCTATTCCTCTTATCGTGCTGTCGTTAGTGCTGTGCGTTGTCTATAGCGTCAGCATATGGACCAGCATAGGAAACGGAAAAAGATCATCGGAAATCAGAAAAAAAAGTATAACGATCAGCAGTGCGTTGTTAGTCGTCTCTTTTCTGGCGATTGAATTGCCTGATGTCTTTATCTATCCAGTGCGTTTTGTTGAAATGGGACAAAGCACATTCAGTACTGATTTTTTATTTAAAGCGATCGGCTATGTGTTCGGTCTTGCTGTTGTGTGTCTGACATCGTGCGCGTTCTCTATCAGCGTAGCTAATCTTCCGTTTGCTACAGCGCGCGTTCTTGTAGTGTGTAGTTTTGCCATTGTTGCCGTTACTCATTTCGGCTTGTGCATGCAGCTGCTGGTAGGACGGCGGATTATTCGGGTATCGCGGCAGCTATTTCGATTCATCGTCTTTGTCATAAATCATGAACAGCAGTTTTTGTTTTTGCTGCTGGCAACAGTGATCGGGAGTATGATAGCGCTTCTCTTTGCGACGATACGGCAACCGGTGCGCTACACAAATCCGGCGGAACATCGGCGTATCCGGGCTACTAGACGCACCCGACGGCGGTGGGCAGCAGTGGTCGTTGTGGGGGTGATTTTTTCAATCGTTGATGTGACGGCCATTAAAGCGTTTGACAGAAAAACAGTTGAACTTTCTCCATCAGAACCATTTGAACGTTTCGGTGATGCTCTGGTGATTCCATTACTGCAGGTGAGTGACGGACATCTGCATCGCTTTACCTACCGGTCGGTTGATGGAAACGATATCCGCTTTATCATCATCAAAAAGAATGCGCATGCGTTTGGCGTTGGCTTTGATGCGTGTGAAATTTGCGGCGCAACTGGTTATTACGAGCGCGGCAATCAGGTGGTGTGTCGACTGTGCGACGTCGTTATGAATATCAACACGATTGGTTATAAAGGAGGATGCAATCCCATTCCGCTGAAATATACTATTGCGGATGGCAATATTGTCATCGCTGTGGCCGACGTTGAGGTTGAAAGTCGCCGTTTCCGTACAGGGGGGGGAAGATGATGTTCTGGCGGATGGTGATACGTGCGCTCATCAGGCAGCGACGGAAAATGCTGATGATTGCGTGTACGATTGCGCTCGGCGTTTCCCTGGCGACGGCGATGCTCAACGTGATGTTCGATGTTGGCGATAAAATCAATCAGGAATTGAAAACGTACGGAGCGAATATCCGCGTGGTACCGCAGGCGGCTTCGCTGCTCGATGATATGTACGGTTTGGATGAAGGCCAGAACTACTATTTGCGAGAAGATGAGCTCGGAAATATAAAAACGATTTTTTGGGCGTTTAATATAGTTGATTTTGCGCCGTATCTTGCATCGGAGGTGCACCTAAACGATACCCGTGTTCGTATGGTGGGGACGTGGTTTCGCCACCACATGGCCTTGCCGACGGGTGAAGAGCTCGACACCGGCATGACAAACATGAAAAGCTGGTGGGATGTGCAGGGGCGATGGCTCACGGATGACGATGCCGGTGGTGCACTCGTCGGCAGTTTACTTGCTGCGCGGAATGGTATTGATGTAGGCGATGTCATCACGCTTTCGTACGATGGGCGAGCGGAGTCGTTTACGGTGAACGGCATCTTTGATGGGGGGGGAGATGAAGACGAATACGTGTACGTGCCCCTTGCCGCTGCACAAGCGCTTTTGGACAAGGGCGGACTAATAGACAGCATTGAAGTGAGCGCACTGACGACGCCCGACAACGAGCTTTCCCGCCGTGCGGCGCAAAATCCGAAGAGCCTTTCCGCAAAGGATTTGGAAACGTGGTACTGCACCGCGTACGTCAGTTCTATCTGTTACCAGATTCAGGAAGTCATTTCAGATGCTCTTGCAAAGCCGGTGCGTCAGGTGGCGGAAAGCGAGGGCAGCATACTGAATAAGACGCAGCTTTTGATGCTGTTGATTACGGTGTTGTCTCTAGCTGCCGCTGCACTCGGTATCTCAAATCTCGTTGTGGCGAGCGTCATGGAGCGGAGCAAGGAGATCGGACTGCTCAAGGCGCTCGGCGCACATGACGGTCCCATTTCGCGTTTGGTGCTCACCGAGATTGCCGTGACAGCGATTATAGGGGGGGGGATCGGTTACTTCGCCGGGCTCGGTTTTGCGGCGATTATCGGGCGGTCGGTATTCGATGCGGCGATTGCCGTGAAGCCGCTGGTGATTCCACTGGTGGCAGTTCTGGTGTGTGCGGTGACGCTCGCGGGCAGCATACCGTCCATCAGATTGCTTTTGTCGTTGAAGCCTGCGGCGGTGCTGCATGGGAGGTAATCGGTGACGAGACGGCGAATGTACCTTAAAATGGTAACCAGTTCTCTGATGCGCCGGCGATCGCGCATGCTGGTGGCGCTGCTTGCGGTGGCAATCGGTGCAACCGTGCTTTCCGGTCTTCTCACCGTGTACTATGACGTGCCACGGCAGATGGGCAGGGAGTTCCGTTCATATGGCGCGAATCTGGTGCTGACCGCGTCGAATGCAGCCGTGTTTACCGTGGACGATTTAGCGGCCGCGGAACAGTGTATTCCGCAGGAGCTCCGTGTCGGCGTGACGGGCTTTCGCTATGAAAACATTACCATAAATAATCAGCCGTTCGTGGCGGTGGGTACTGATTTTACCGCTGTGCAGAAGACGAGCCCGTATTGGTACGTCTCCGGGAACTGGCCGGATGCGGAAGGAGAGGTTTTGCTCGGGCAGATGGTTGCCGCGCGGATCAACGTTCGGCTAGGAAGCGAGGTTGTGGTGCGCGGTTTTGATTGGCGGGGAAATCCGTTTGAGCGGCGGTGTACGGTGGCGGGTATTGTACAGACGGGTGGTTCTGAGGAAGACTGCGTGTATCTTGCCCGCGCCGACCTTGAAGCTCTGACGCAGAACGGCGGGTTCTTCGATGTAGCGGAATGCTCAATCAGTGCGAGTGGTGCTGCACTCGGCGCCATTGCGGAACGCATCCAAACGGCGGTGCCTGCCGTCTATCCGCGTCTGGTTAAGCAGGTGGCACATTCAGAAATGGCGGTGCTTGGAAAACTCCAGGCACTTGTCTACATTGTGACGTTGATCGTGCTTGCACTGACGATGGTATCGGTTGCGACCACGATGATGGCGGTTGTCGCGGAACGGCGGAATGAAATTGGTTTGAAAAAGGCGCTTGGTGCTGCGGACAAAGATATCGCCGGCGAATTTCTGGGAGAAGGACTGTTTCTGGGTGCCGCTGGCGGTGTGCTCGGCGTGCTATTTGGTTTTTTCTTTGCGTACGGGGTGAGCATGGAGGTGTTTTCCCGCGCTATTACATTTCAGCCGCTTTTGGTTCCGGTGACGATTGCGGTTGCGATCGTACTAACCGGTGTGGCGTGTGTGATTCCGGTGCGACTTGCGACAGATGTCGATCCGGCGGCGGTGCTGAAAGGGGAGTAATGGTTTCATGTTTCTATCGGTCATGCGGATGCAAAGCTGTTTTATAACAGTACGGCAGTTTTAAAACAGCTCGGAGAGAAAGCATACCGATGGAAAACATCACTGTGGTTGCAGAAGCGGCTGTTTCTTTTCAGTGAATTAAAAAATTGGTGATTTTTGAGGAAGGATGATATATGGCGTTGCTTGAGTTGAAGGATGTGTCGAAAATCTACAGCAATGGAACGGTAAAGGCGTTGCAACATATCAATCTGTCTGTAGAACAGGGTGAGTGGGTGGCAATCATGGGACCGTCTGGTTCCGGAAAGAGCACGCTTATGAACATCATCGGCTGTATGGATAAGCCGACTGCTGGACAGGTGATTTTAGATGGATCGGACATCGCAAAAGAAAGCGCGCGCCGGCTTACCGATATCCGCCGCGACAAAATTGGGCTCATCTTCCAGCAGTTTTATCTGGTGAATTATTTGACTGCGCTGGAAAATGTCATGGTGGCGCAGTACTACCACAGTATGCCTGATGAACAAGAAGCGCTGGCAGCGCTTGAGCGGGTGGGGCTCGCTGACCGCGCGCGGCATCTACCGAGTCAGCTGTCGGGGGGGGAACAGCAGCGCGTCTGTATTGCGCGGGCGCTCATCAATTATCCGCAGCTCATTCTCGCTGATGAACCGACCGGAAACCTTGACGAAGCGAACCAAAACACGGTACTCGACATCTTGCGCCGTCTGCATAACGAAGGCCGCACGATTATCGTGGTAACGCATGACCCGGAAGTTGGCAAGGTTGCTGGGCGGACGATCGTGCTTGAGCACGGCGTGCTTGTGCGGGAAGTCAAAAATTAATTCCGTTGTACTCGCAGAGAGAACGCATCGTCGTTCGTTCCCTCAAAGCCGTCTGCGGTAGTGTGTCTTGTGAGGTGCGTGTTTTACTGTTCCGGTGCCGCCTTTCCGATATATAAAAGTGCGCTGTCTGCGGCGATCTTTCCGAATATCGTTATGTCCGCCACTGCATTTCCGCCCAGCCGGTTGTCTCCGTGAACGCCGCCAGTCACTTCACCGGCTGCGTAAAGACCGGGAACGGGCGTGCCCTTGGAGTTTACCACTTGAGCGTTCGTATTTATTTTTATGCCGCCCATCGTGTGGTGAATGGCAGGCTCGATTTCCACGGCATAGTACGGACCTGAAGCGAGTGACCGCGGCATGTCGGTGCGCCCAAATGCCCTGTCAATGCCTGCTGCCTGTGCAGCATTGTACGTTTCAATCGTCATCGTGAGCACATCGGGGGGGATACCGAGCTTTGCTGCAATGCCGGTAAGCGTGTCATCCGTAACGAGCAGTCCGGTGCGCGCGTAGCCTTCAATCGCTTTGAGCGACTGACGGACGCCTTCATTGAAAAAAAGATACGCGCGTTTTTCTGGGAGCGCAAGTACTGCGTTTGACGTAACGTCGCGCGTGTCGAGTTCGTTGACGAACCGTGTGCCGGCGTGGCTGATAAGGATGGCACCGTTCCCGCGTACCGCCTCAGTGATGAGTACCCCCTTGCCCGGAACGACGGTCGGATGGGTCTGAATCTCTGGCATCAGCTGTAACACAGCGTCAAATTTTTCGACCCACGCAAACGCGTCGCCTGAAGCGCCTT
>JAFUFE010000065.1 GCA_017470085.1 Treponema sp. | reverse complement strand
GGAATGTTTAAAAACGCCGCTACAATAGCGTGCCGTTTTTAGCTTCGAGTTGGCTCAAAGCTGCGCTGCACTTTCTCTATAAAAACTCGCGTATTGGTTACGCACTACATGCAGCAACGCCCGAAATTGCGGAACATGCGCTCCAGCGTCCCTGCTGGAGGACTGACGTGCTCTCGTGCACTTGCACACGAATTACGCACGTACGAAAAACGCACCGTGTTTATGTATGCGATTAGTAAGCAACAGCAAAAATAGGATTGGCAAAATCCGTGCATTTACCACACCATCCGTTTTCATTTGCGCGGTGACTACTTTTTGCCTGTTGTCAGTCTCGCACTATCCGTTTATTGACTTTTTTCCCCGATGCAGGTACAATAAACAAAAAGTTAGTATATGCTAATAAAATAATATGGGCAAATAAGGAGGACTGCCTTGCACATAAAAAAATTCCGTCTTCGTACAATGGATTGCATTTTTCTTCTGTTGAGCCTGATGCTCTGTTTTGGGCCACATTTTATCTTTCCTCCCTGCGGGCCGAAAAGTGACGGTACCTGGATGAATTGTCACTGGGCAGAACAAACGGTTATCGGGCTCGGTATCGTACTGACGGTGCTCGCTGCAGTCCGGCTGCTTTTTGCCGATGCGCGCATAAAAGCAGGCATCAGTATCGCCGCAGTACCGGTCAGCATCGTAACGGCATGCGTTCCCGGAACGCTGGTACCGCTGTGCATGATGACGACAATGAGATGCCACACAGTGATGCGACCCGCAGTTATACTCATTGCCGGTACGATCGCAGTACTGCAAGCAGTTGACGCAGTCATCCTGATCAAAAAAACCGCACGGCCGTCCCCATGACGTTCAGACAGCTTCCGTTCATCATGCTCTGCGGCAAAAAGGGACGCAGCGCTGTGCTTATGTCGCTTTCGCTTTTCCTTGCGTTCTCGCTTCTGTGCGGGTCACTCATTTTGCACAGTTTACGGCACGGACTGCGAAACCTTGAACTGCGACTCGGTGCAGACATAATCGTTATTCCCTACGAGGCGCGTACTAAGCAGAGCATTGAGTCGATTTTGCTCCGCGGCAACCGTACGTATTTTTACATGGACCGGCAGTACCTTGACCGTTGTGCCGCAGTAGACGGCGTTGCGCTGATTTCTCCGCAGCTATTCCTGTCCTCCGTAAGCGCAAACTGCTGCTCCGCCGCGCTACAGATTATCGGTTTTGATCCGAAAACTGATTTTACGATTCAGCCGTGGATACGGGAAACATTCCGCGGCACCATCGATGACGGCGACCTTCTGGTGGGAAGCGCGGTATCCGTTCCCCGCAACCGATCGCTTCGTTTCTACGGTATCGACTGTACGATTGTAGGACAACTTGCAGAGACAGGCACCGGGCTTGACACCGCGGTATACACCACCGTCGGTACGATAAAAACACTGATCGCTGCATCGGAAGAAAAAAGATTAAACACATTTAAAAACGTCCATCCTGATTCCGTCGTTTCATCCATCATGATAAAAGTACAAGACGGATACAGCGTCGACAGCGTTGCCGATTACATCAACGTGCACTTCAGAAAAGTGGTGGCCGTAAAAACAAAAAGTATGACGTCCGACATAGCGAGCAGTTTGGCCGGCATCGCAAAAGTCATCACCGGCATCATCGTCGTTATATGGATAATCTGTCTGATGATTTTGACGCTCGTGACGTCACTCATGATGAACGAGCGAAAAAAAGAATGTGCCGTACTCCGCGCCGTCGGTGCATCCCGGACGCACGTCGCTCGGCTCGTCATGGCCGAGTCGCTCATCATCAACGGCGCCGGGGGAATCGCTGGCAGCGGGCTTGCAGTTATGTGCGTTATTCCCTTCCACACGCTCATCGCTTCGAGCAGCGGGCTGCCGTTTCTGCTGCCGAATGCACCGACCGTCTTGGCGCTTGTGCTCGCGACACTTTTCGCTTCACTCGCTGCCGGATGTGCAGCAGCGGCATACGCTGCGGTAAAAATCAGCAGGCTCGACACCGGCGTCATCCTGCGGGAAGGCTGACCCGATGCCTGTCCGTGTAAAAAAACGGCGGCACGTGTTTTGTGTTGCAGACAATCAGCTGCCGCGCGGTTTGGAATTCTTTTTTAGGAGGAGCCCCATGCCCTTGCGTGCTGAAGGCATTAGCAAAGAATATTACCGTCCCACTGAAACAGCGAGCCACTTCGCGGCCGTCAAAAAAACTGACATCGTGCTCACAGAAAAATCCCTCACCGTATTAACAGGACGCTCCGGTAGCGGCAAGAGTACCGTACTGTACATGCTTGCTGGTTTGCTGCGGCCGACGACTGGCACGGTTTTTCTCGACGATAGCGATCTCTATACGCTCAACGATAGTGATGCTTCGCGGCTTCGGAACCGCACGATCGGCATCATTCCGCAAGGACAGACGGGTATATATGCGCTGTCAGTTTTAGAGAACGTGCTGCTTCCCGCCCTGCTATTCGGACGGACAGAAACAGTGGAACGCCATGCACGCGAGCTTTTGGAGCGCGTCGGCATTGCATCACTTGCCGATGCGCGGCTGCAGGAACTGTCCGGTGGAGAACTCCGCCGTATGGCAATCGCCCGGGCGCTCGTTATGCAGCCGCGCATCGTGCTCGCCGACGAGCCGACCGACGACCTTGACGATGAAAACACAAAGTTGGTACTGGAGCTGCTGCGCCGCACTGCTGACGCGGGCGCCGTCGTTCTTTTGGTAACACATGAAGCGAGTGCCCGGTTGTATGCGGACAGCATATACCGCATGGACGGCGGCGTGTTGACGCCACAGGGGTGATCCCGTCTGTTATCCGTTCAACCATCGTTCGTCTGTGCTGGGAAAGACATGGCGACCGCCCGAAAAAAGCGGGAGCCGGCACCATATCTCCGTTATGGACAATTCAGCGCACACGCCGCTCTGCACGTTGTGCGAGCAAAATTGGTGACGCCAGCCAATAAGGGACGGCGACGCAGACAATTTACTCTAGCACACTGTCCATAAGTCCCATCGTATCGAAACCGTTCTTTTCATAGTGATGAAATCGCCCGGTAACGGTGATCATTTCAAATCGATCAGGATAATCCTGCGGATAGGAGTGATTGCCTGCAAGCGAAAACTCAAGCCCTTGCGCACAGCATGCCGTAGCATCCAGTATGACGCACGCAAAAACCTGCTGTACTTCCCCCCCGTCGCTGTATTCGAACACGTCAAACATGCCCCGCATGCGTACCGTTTTTCCTTCATAGCGCTCAGGCTCTATAAGCATATTGAACACTTCTCCATAAACCATAACCGCACTGAGCTGTGTTAAGTCAACATCCACTGGCTGACCGGGTACACGGGGAGCCGTCTGTACAGGTATTCCCTCAAGCGGCGCAGACTGCGCTACTATATTTTTATCTCCTGCCGCCGGAACGGTGTCCGTGGCGTCCACCGGCTCCCGCGTGGCATTTTTTGGGACATCGTTTTGAGTAAGCGATGTTTCCGCATTGACTGCACTATTGAGTATCCTCTGAACACCTCCGGCCACTGGAGGGTACGGCAACGCTGCTCGCCGCTGCTCTGAACAGGAAGAGCACACCACTACTGCGCAAAAAAACACGCTCATAATCGGTGTATTCTGCTTCATACTATTTCTCCTGCTCCTATTCCGTGTTCTAATGCACATGCTGCCTTTTTACCGATTGCGGCGACCGTGACAACCGCGGGTGGCTTCAAAGAGTGACACCGCCCGTCCCCGATATAAGCGGCGCACAGAAAACGATGACTGCCAATCACCGCGCTATGCCTCCACGCCGGATGAACCGCGCAAGAAAAAAGCAGAACAGAAAGATGACAATATCCAGCGCGACGATAGTCGAACCCACCGGCGTATCGGCAAGAATAGAAATCACCATACCAAAAAATGCCCCACACACAGAAATACACGCCGAACAGATGGTCACGGCTTTAAACGACGTACACACCCGCATGGCAGACAGCACCGGAAAAATCACCAGCGCCGAAATCAACAGGGAGCCAACCAGATTCATGGCCAGCACGATGACAACGGCCGTACTGCCCGCTAATAGCAAATTATACAAATCGGTTCGCGTTCCTGTCGCCTTTGCAAACGATTCATCAAAGGTAACAGAAAAGAGCCTGTTATAGCACAATACAAACACCGCCACCATAATAACGGACAACACCACACAGAGTATCACTTCGATCCGGGTAAGCGTAAGGATTGAAGTTGAGCCGAACAACGTCGTGCACACATCACCGGAAACATTCGCAGACGGCGCAAATCGATTCAATACAAGATATCCCACCGCGAGCGAACCGACAGAAACCATGGCAATCGCCGCATCTCCCTTTATCCGCCTATTCTGACCGCCGTGCAGCAGCGCGACCGCGCAGACGACGGTGACTGGCAGCACTAGCACCATCTTGTCGCTGAGACCAAACACTGCCGCTGCTGCCATGGCACTGAATGCAACATGGGAAAGCCCATCCCCGATATAAGAAAACCGCCGGAGCACCAAGGTTACTCCAAGCAGCGACGAACAGAGCGCAATCAATACACCGGTAATAAATGCATACTGCACAAAAGGATACCGCATATAAGTTATCAGTGTTTCAAAATAGGTCATTGCCGTCTCTGTTCCTCCATAAATTACATTTGGAATACTGTATGGCGATATTCAGACCGCCACCGCGCGCTGCCACTATATCTGACACTACCGACAGCTGTGCACCTGAAACACGGCCGACAGACTTTGTTACGCTTCCATTTCCTGCGTAACGGCGAATCGTCTGCCAGGAGCGCTCTGGAGAAAATCTGTCACCGTACCAAAAAATGGCCGTTCTCCGAGGTACAAAATGTGCCGTGCATAACGAACTGCCGCACGGATATCGTGAGTGATCATCACGATTGTCATGCCGTTATCGTTTAATGTCTGCACAATACCGTATAGATCATCCGAGGCAGCCGGGTCAAGCCCAGCGACCGGTTCATCGAGCACCATCATATCCTTCGCAGCACACAGCGCACGACACAACAGCACACGCTGCTGCTGTCCACCTGAAAGTTCGCGGTAGCTCCGCCGGGCAAACGACGCCACCCCCAACGAGCGCATAACCGCGGCTGCCTTGTGCCGCTCCGCTGCGCGGTAGAATGGAAACAATCCCATGCTGCTCTGGCACCCAGACAGCACCACTTCCTCAACTGTTGCCGGAAAATCTTTCTGGACGTTCGTCTGCTGGGGAAGATAGCCTATCTGTCGTGCATCAAATTCTTTTCCCCGAATCATACTTCCTGCAAGCGGTTTCTGTAAACCGACAATCATCTTAATGAGCGTCGTTTTACCGGCACCGTTTTCGCCCACAACGCACAGGTAATCGCCGGAATCAACCGAAAAGGATATGTTCGTTGCTACAATTTTTTGCTCGTATCCGAGCGTAATGTTTTCGCACCGAAAACAAAGCACTAAACTCCTCCTTGCACTTCCTGTAGAATATCATGCAGATAAGGCACGGGTCTTCCGCGCATGCATCGCCTAAAAACACAAGGCAGCTCACACACAGTCTATCGTACCATCGCTCCGAATTCGCTTTCTATTATAAAAGATAACGACTGCGTTTCTTCCACGACGGCCGTTCGCACCTGCCAGCGCTGCCCCGACCAAAATCACCGCTCCGTATTGACAGAAGAGGGACGCCGGATACGCCGTCCCTCTTCCGCTATGCGCGGCAGCTTTGACGCCGTCAGCAAGAATGCCGAATACGACACCGACTAAATCGCCACCGCTTCGTTATATCTTTTAGTTCAAAACCTCCCGCAGCACATCAAGGTTTTTCCGCATGATGCCGAGATACGTTGCCCCCCGTTTGATATCGCGCGCTGTCGTTGCCTGCATAGAATCCAACGTGCGAATTGCTACCCGTTTTGCCCGGGAATTCTGGATAATCGTTCGTGCGATTTTTTTGTCGCTCATTTCAATCGTCAACACCGACTGCAAACCCAGCTCGTCCACTTTATTCGCAAGGAATACGATTGTCTTAAAGCTCGCTTCCGTCTCTGCTGAACAGCCTGAAAATGCCGCGTGATAGGAAAGGCCATAATCATCCACCAGATAGCGGAACGGAAAACGATCGCCAAACAGTACGGTCTTTGTCCGTGCCGAATTGACCATAGCGGTATACTCAGCATCGAGCTGTGCGAGCTGTGCATTATAGGCAGCGACATTATTTTTATACAGTGAAGCGTGCGCACTGTCAACAGCACACAGCGCATCGGCAATCGCCGTACACAACACCTGTGCATGCCGCAGGGAAAGCCACACATGTTCATCGTATTCCG
>JAFUFE010000064.1 GCA_017470085.1 Treponema sp. | reverse complement strand
CTTTGAAAAACTGCCGCAAAAACACCTGTTCTGGCTCGACACGATGCAGCTTTTGTGCGAGCGGCTCGGTCATCCTGAAAACTCCGCGCCGTGCTTTCACGTTGCCGGCTCAAAAGGCAAAGGCTCTGTGTCCACGATGATTGCGTGCATTTTGGAAGAAGCGGGATATGCTGTCGGGCTGTACACGTCGCCGCACATCGCAGATTTCCGCGAGCGTGTAAGCACGCCGCACGGATTTTTTGACGACAGCGTCTACGATGATGCCGCAAGCGAGCTTATGGCGTGCGTCTCGTCGCTCGGTGAAGACAGCCCGACGCGGCAGGTAACGTGGTTTGAGCTTGTGACGCTGTACGCGTTCCTGTGCTTTCGCCGCGCACATGTTGACTATGCCGTGTACGAGGTGGGAATGGGCGGCCGCCTTGATGCGACAAATGTCGTCACGCCGCGTGCATGCTGCATCACTGCGATAGAGCGTGAGCACACGGAATACCTCGGCGACACGCTTGAAAAAATCGCAGCGGAAAAAGCGGGCATCATAAAAGCGGGCGTTCCCGTGATTGTCGCCGCGCAAAAAAACGCGGCAGTGCGCGACGTGTTTGAAAAAAAAGCAACGGAATGTGGGAGTTCGTGCATTTTTGTAGACGACCTCACAACGTTTCTAGAGTATTCGTACATCGAGCGCAATGCCGACAGCCCCGATGCGACAGATGCAGACGGCAACTTGACAGATACAGATGGCAACCACGCAGACAGAATGTCAGGGAGACGGCGAGAAAGGCACATCACACATTCGGCACGCGATTGCACGTTTTCCGCCGCTTCTACGCCTACTGATTCGGCAGACGATGACCGAGCAAACGGCGGTTCGGTCGGCACTGGCGGCACAATACAAACGCGGCACGGGTGCGCAGCACCTTTGTCAAATGGTCGCATGTTTTGCAATGTAAAGTCGGTAGACAGAATGTGGTCGCTGCCCGCCATGCGCCTTTCGTTTGAAAGCCCGCTCTTTTCGCGCCGCATCACGACGACACTGCGCCTGCTCGGAGAGGCGCAAGCGCGCAACGCGGTGCAAGCGGCACTTGCGGTAAAGACTGCCCTCCCCGACATCTCCGAACGTGCAATAGAGCGCGGGCTTTCGCGCGCTGCCCTTCCCGCACGATTTGAAATAGTGTCACAGGGCGCATCGCTTCCGACAGTTGTCTACGACGGCGCGCACACGGTAAACAGCATCGAAAGCACCATCAAAACGCTGAAAGCAGTGTTTCCCAACGCTCCGCGCCATGCGCTTTTTGCGTGCGGAGCTGACAAACGCGTTGACGACATTGCGCCGCTTTTTAACGACGCGTTCGAACAAATCACCGTGACAACGCCGGGCACGGCAAAGCAGAGTGACCTTGCGGGCGCAGAACGCGCATTCAAAAATGCACACGTTCTGTGCGAATGCATGAGCGATTTTGAAGCGGCGGTGCGCGCTTCGTTCGCCCGTGCTCAAAGCAACGGAGCCGTGCTACTTGTGGTTGGCTCGTTCTATCTTGTGGCAGATGTAAAAAAAATTGCATTGAACTTGTAGCAAACGGTTGGAAGAGCCGCACTTTGCAGGAGAACGCCCCGCCGCCTTGCCGCGCGAGCAGTGCGGACGTTTATACTCATTTTTTTAACTAAAAATAGTTGTAAAAATAGTCCACATACAGTACCTTTTTGAATGATTAGCATCGCAAGAACTTGCAGATACATGCGAAGCAACAGGAGGAATGTATGGCGCGGCCGACAACAAAATCAGACTTGCTGCACGCGGCAGACGACAAGTACAAAGCGTTGAACGAACTCATCTCAAAGCTCTCCGACGAGGAGTTGCGTGCGCCGTTTGATTTTTCAAATGACGAAAAGAAAAAAGAAGCGCATTGGCGCAGGGACAAAAATCTGCGGGACATTGCAATCCACCTGTACGAATGGCATCAGCTCATGCTCAACTGGGTGCACGCACATCAAAACGGCATAGACGCGCCGTTTCTTCCCAAGGCATATAATTGGAAAACGTATGGCGACATGAATGTCGCATTTTGGCAAAAGCATCAGCATACCTCGTTGGAACGGGCGACGGCGCTGCTGGACAAATCGCACGAAGCTGTTTTGCGGCTGGCAGAAACATTCACCAACGAAGAGCTGTTTTCTAAAGGCGCATACGCGTGGACAGGCGGAACCACGCTCGGCTCGTATTTTGTCAGCACAACGTCAAGCCATTATGATTGGGCCATAAAAAAAATAAAGGCGCATAAAAAGAATTGCAAAAAATAATTTCAGAAAGGGCTGCGGCACATGTGATACTGCCCAAAGAAAAAATTGACGAACGCATATTCGCTCCGTGCGGCACATGATACTGCCCAAAAAATTGACGCGTATTGCCGCAGCAAAAAGCATACAGGAGCGTTATAGTTGTTCAAGGCACGATGTGCAGCGAATGTCAAAAAAAGTATGACAGAAAAATAAATTAAGTAAACAGGGAGCATGCTGTTTGGAAAGCCGCGCTTGCACGGTTACGGCTTTTGCCTCCATTCCTCCGCTCCGCTTCGGAACGGAGCTGCACGTTGTGCCGCTCCGCCGTTCCAGCGCGGGCTATGTCTGTCATGATTTACCGCCCTTTATACAGAGCACGCATCGGGTAGTAAACTCTCTGCACGAATAAACAGGGTGCGGGACAGTGTCGCGGGCAATTACGTTTTTGTATTTTTTAGTTGACATAAAAATAATTTTTTGTTATAAGTGTACCGCCTACATAGAAGAGCTATCGTAGAAAATTTTCTCACTTACAGAGGTACTTGACAAAAATGGAAAAAT
>JAFUFE010000063.1 GCA_017470085.1 Treponema sp. | reverse complement strand
TGAAAGCCTCGCAATCGTCACGCGGAATAGCGAAGAGAAAAACGTGCTCGCAGAGATGGAAGACGTCATCCGCGAGGAACTCAACGTCAAGAGAGTGATTTTCCACGAGCGCGAAGACGAGCTTGTGGAATACCGTGCAAAGGCGAACTTCCGCGTGCTTGGAAAAGAAATCGGCAGTTTGATGAAGGCTGCTGCTGCAAAAATCGAGACGCTTGAAAGCGATGCCATTCAAAAAATTCTCGACGGCTCAATATTGACATTCGATGTAGAAGGCGTGAACATTGATTTGGACAGCGCAAAAGTAAATGTGGAGCGCATCGAAAAGGAAAACCTCAAGGTCATAAACGACGGCACGCTCACCGTCGCGCTCGACACAAAAATCACCGACGAGCTTAAAAAAGAAGGCTACGTGCGCGACTTGGTGCGCGGCATTCAAAATCTCCGCAAGGAGCGCGGCTTCAACGTGACAGACCGCATTGCGCTCGCGCTTTCGGGCGACGAAGAGCTGAAAGCTGCTTTCACGCAGTTTTCCGACTTTATTGCCAACGAAACGCTTGCAACGTCGTTTTCGTGGGAAGATGATGGCGGGGGAAGCGCTGTTGAGACGGGTGATAAAATCTGGAGGGTTTCCCTTGAGAACGTACGGTGACCGTAGACAAACGGCATTCGCCCTGTGTCTGTGTGCAGTGTTTGTCTGCTGTCGGTCAGTGCCAGTACCGGAGCGCAGTGCGGTACATCCGTTCGATCTGCTCGATGACGGCGGCTCGTTTTATTTGAGCCTGTCACCGGAAACAGATGCCGATTTGACAGAACGTATCGTTGCGACATATTTTTCCGGCGCACGTAAAAGCGCCGTTTCACGCGTCGCCCGTGTGTATGCGGGTTTTTACCATTCGCGCTCTTCACGTACGCTGCAGGTGGCAGCCTCCGGCGCTCTGCCAACGCGCATGTTATCGGTACTGTTCCCCAAACGCGCTGGGTGGAAACCGCAGGTGCTGACGGTTTCTGCCCCTGAAACGACGGCCACGGAGCGGACGTACCGTTACTATGCGCGCGATGATATCCAGATAAGCATTCCGTCTGACACCATCGCGTGTATTTCACCCGATGTAACGCGGATGCTACGCCGTTATGATAGTATCAGCCATGGGGGGGTATCCGACGGTCCACAGCTTTCCGCTGACGTGCGTGACTGGCTCTGCGACGAGACGAACGAAATACGGTTTTATGCTGGATCGCCGCTTTCATTTTTGACAATGCTGACGGGTGCACATTTAAACGTGCGCTTGGCATATGTCAAAGGCACGATGGTAGTTGACGCTGCTGTTCCTGACAGCTATCGGGTAACGCTGGAATTTGAGTTCAAAGATCCGCGCATGTTGACGGTGGGGCAGGCACTGTTAACGCTGGCCTTTGGATTGTCTGACGGATCGGCGGTCAGAAATTCTCCTACGAACATGGTGATTTCAGAGATCAATGTAAAAAAAGAACAGCTGTATCGCCTGTTCTTGCTGTAGTATTATATTTTGTATGGAAGGAGACAGGGCTATGACGGAAGAAAAGGTCATTCTGAAAGCGGAAGATTTAGATGGGTATTTGACGCGTCAAGACCAACTCGATCTGAAACGTATCGATGCGCTCTATCAAGAAACGATGCAGTCTTTTGATCCGGCCGATCGCGATCAGATTATCAGTCTGTATGATCAAATGGGACACGTCATGCAAGAAATCTGTGCCGCACATCCACAGATCCGCGTCTATTCGTTTGTTACAGAGGTCGGCGCCCATGCGGAAGCGTCGCGGGTTATCTCAAAGTTGCGCGACATTCATACTGGACATGAAGAGTTCATATACTATAGTCAACGTGCGTATGAGATGCTGTTCCGCATGGCGTATACCGACGAACATTCAGATAAAAAGAATCACATCGTTGTTAAAACGCCGGTAACTATTCCGGTGCAGAATTTTGCGGTACATAAAATTCCTGACATCGATCATAAAATAGAAAATTCAGTGATGTGCGTTATGCTGCGCGGCGCGCTTTTGCCGAGTATGATTATTTCAAAAGAGATAGAGGAATATTCATCGCACGGATACATTACGCCGTTTGCGCTTTTTAAAATAAACCGCAACGATGAAAAAGCGGAAGCAGACATGGAATATATCCTCAATCTCAAAAATTCTTTTTTCAATCTTGAAGAACTCGATGGAAAGGATTTGATTTTTGCAGATCCCATGAATGCAACGGGGGGATCTTTGGTGACCGTCGTAAAATATTTGCAGCGGCAGGGAGTAAAACCTGCTTCCATAAAATTTTTCAATACGATTTCTGCGCTCAAAGGGAGCATCCGTGTAACGCGCGCCCTCGAAAATTGTACGTGTTATACGCTGTGGCTCGACCCGGCGCTCAATTCATCTGCGTACATCATGCCCGGCCTTGGCGATGCCGGCGACCGCTTAAATGGAGCTGATACAAAAGATAATCCGCGGAACATCATCCAGCTCATTGCGGATTACGGCAGCAACATTGCCGGCTTGTATCGAAAGCAGCTCTATCAAATAGAAAAAATCGTGTTGGGGTAGGCTGTGTTCCGTTTTGTAATACGCGGCATACTGTGCACTGCACTGCTTGTGTCGTGCCGGACGACGACGCAGCAAACGGGCTCGCTGCAGACAGCGCTTGCGGCAGAATACATACGG
>JAFUFE010000062.1 GCA_017470085.1 Treponema sp. | reverse complement strand
GGAAGACACCGCAGACAACGAAATACCTGATGACGCGACCATAGCCGCGCTGCTGGAAGGCACACCAACTGACGGTGGTTCCTGCGAAAATACCGAAAGCGGTACTGCCGCGAACGATGATTTTTCTCTTGATGGTTTGTTTGACACGGATTTTGATGCAGCAACGCCGTCCGACACTACGACATCGGTATCTGACTCATCGACTACAGACAGCGATTTTTCTTTTGATCTGCCCGATTTTGACACCGCTTCCACGGCGGAAACAGCGACAGAGAATGCAGACAGCAGCTTTACCTTTGATATACCGGATTTTACCGCCGCCGAAACTACCGCGTCAGATTCATCCACCGATGAAATGGCCGACTTTGAACTTCCTGATTTCAGCGATACGATGAATGCCACTACAACAACGGATACCACCAACAGTGATTTTGATTTCGGTGAACCGACGTATGCCACTGACGATTTTTCATTCCTTGATACGAGCGACAGCAGTGACACAGCAACACATACCGTGCTGGCATCAGAAACAACTGCGCCAACAGGATTAAACTTTGAAGGACTATATGATAAAGAAACTATCGAAGGGAAGTCGTCCTTCGAAGAAGAGGAGAGTACCGCCATCAAAAAGAAAACAAGAGTTCCCGTCAGGATTTGTATTATTTGTGCAATCATTTGCGTCATCGCAACAGTTTTATTGCTCTTTATCGTGCCGTCAAAATACAATCTGATTCCTTCGCGTAACACGCGTACTATGGCCGCACCGTCTCCAGCACCGGTACAATCGGAATCGCCAGCCCCGGTACCGCCAACTCCGGTAGAACCCGCACCGACCGTTGTAGAAGTGATGCCGCCACTACCAGCAGAGCGTGTAGAAATCCGCACGTCAACACCGGAGCCGGCTATTGTACCAACACCGCCGCCAGCACCAGCACAAAAACCGAACGACATTCTGTACAAGATTAAATGGGGCGACACACTGTGGGACATTGCGAACGCGTATTACCGTAATCCGTGGCGTTACCATGCGCTCGCCCGCTACAACGGCATTCGGAATCCCGATTACATCATATCCGGAGAAACTTTGCTGATACCGGCAGAATAGGCATGGTGCATCCGGCAAGAACGGCAATCTTTCAGTCTCTTTCCTTCGTTTTTGTCAGTGTGTTGTGTTTCGCAACAATCGGCTGCGGGCGTCTTGCCGCGCATCCGCAGCAAGAGTATGGCGACGATGCGCACTACTATCTGGGGCTGCACGCACTCTCCGAAAACGATACTGACAAAGCGATTCGCCTGTTTACGCGCGCCGCAGAACGGGGAAGCCGGTATGTTGTGCTCCGGAGCCGAGAAGCGCTAACGCGGCTCGGAAACATTCAGATGCGCGTTATAGCGAGCGATGCACTGATAGCACAGTTCCCTGACGAACGCTCATATGTGACGGCTGCCCGGCAATACAGCGCTGCCCAAGAATATTCCCGCATCATACTGATGACGGATAAAATCGATGTTACAGAAAGTCTCAACGAGCTGGTGTATTATCGACTGGCCGCGCTGTGGCAAAAATCAGACGGTCGCTGCGCTGAAGAATTGTTTCGCTGGTTTTTGACACGTACCATCAGCACGCACCATAATCTCTTTTATAATGAATATATCGCCCCGCTAATAGCCGTACCGGCCGCGCCGTCAGATGATACGGCACAGCCACCGGCAACAGTCGCGCGCGGTTTGACCGAATCGCAGCTTACCGTCCTAACATTTCGAATACAGCTCTATCAGAAGGTGTACCAACGCGCCTACCAACAGTGCACTGCCATTCGCGCACTCTTTACCGACGCAGAACAGGCAATTCCACCGCAGATTATCTCGGATATGGGGCACGCATTTTTATACGGTGCCGGTGCCGCACCCGGAGACGCTCGTTTTTTTGTGACGCTCGCGACAACGGCAGAAGCACAAGAGCACGCAGAACGCGCATTTTACGCATGGTTTTATGCAGGACGACTGTCTGACCGTGCGGAGAACACACAGAGCGCACGTACGTATTATGAGCGCGCTCTGCTCGCCGCAGAAACAGAGGCCAACGGCGCGCATTATGACAATGCACTCTGGTATCTGCTCAACAGCATTATGGCGCATTCCGTTGATGGGGTACTTCCGGCACTCAGAATGTACAGCAGCACATGGTACGACGCATCGGAATTCGATAATTTTTTCAGTCAGCTGATTCCCTTGCTCTTAGCACAGGCGCGTTGGTCAGACATTAAACGAATTCTCACCGCCATTGATGGATATGCGTCCGATGACGTTATCGCACAGTACAGCTATATCTACGGGCGGCTTTTAGAAACAGGTTTGGCGCAGCCAGTCACTGCCGTAGAAGTTGAAGCAACAGATTATTTTGGGCGCGCACTGACAGCAGGGAGCGCCACCTACTATGCGGTACTCGCAGGAGTAAAGTGTGGACTTTCAAACGAACAGATAATCGCTCAGATATCGGCGCCAAAAAAAAATACTGCCGACCCCATCGCGGTCGACACTGATGCAGAACGACTGCTCCGCGGTTACGCAACGTTCGGTCTTGCCGATTATCTGTACGACGAATGGCGCGCGTTTTATACTGCTGGCATCCGATGCTCCATGCAAACCGACACCGTACTCGCACAGTTTCTATGGGACTGTGGCGAAACCGACTATCGCTATTATCCGCAGAGTCTCCGCATCGCATCGTTGTCCGCACAAAATCAAACCGAACCGATATCTGACGCACTGCTCAAACTCGTTTATCCAAAAGACTATGAGGCAAAAGTCGTTGCAGCGGCTGAAACATATGCGCTTGCACCGGAACTGTTGTTCGCATTGATCAGGAGCGAAAGCTTTTTTGATGCAACGATTTCAAGCAACAAAGGTGCGCTCGGATTGACGCAGCTCATGGATTTTACCGCAGCAGATGTTGCCAGACAGCTTCGCCGCACCGAATATGATGCAACCGATCCTGACGACAGCATTCTGTTCGGTGCACACTATTTGAGTTCACTGATGGGGCGGCTTGACAACTCTCCCGTCGCTGCGCTGGCCGCATACAATGCAGGGCTTACCCGCATCCGTAGATGGATAAACAGCACGCGGATGGAGCTGGGAATAACACTGTCCGGTAACTATGACTTATTTCTGGAGACGGCCGCCTATAAAGAGACACGCGGTTATGGACGAAACGTTGTTTCGGCGGCAGTACTGTACGGCATGCTCTATTACAACAAAGAAGCACGGCATATAGCAGCAGAACTGATGCGGTAGCCCATCCCGTCAACTGTCCGGCACAGCAGCTCCTGATTTTTTCTGCAGTCTGTAGTCAAATCGCCTTTTTTTTAGTATCTTTAAAGGACAGAGAAACGGCACTACTGTTGCCATACAGTGGCGATGCAACCGCCTGATGCACACAGCGATTGGGCGGCTGGTAAGCAGCGAGCCTTTATGCGCACTTGCAGTCAGAACAGCACCGGAGTGCCGGGCAAAAAACGTGGCTAAACACAGGAATAATCACAATCGGCAGTCACAACTGCGTCGTGTAACTGCCCGATTTTTTTAATTAGGAGGGTTTATGGCAGAAACAGAAGTCGCAGGTCTGGAAGAACGGGTGCTTGAAGCACTTGAGATGTTCCGCCCCATGCTTCAGGCTGACGGCGGCGACATGGAATACATCAACCTTGACGAAGAAAATCGTGTCCATCTGCGGCTAACCGGTGCGTGCGGTTCATGCCCGCTTGCGCTTATGACGCTCAAGATGGGAGTGGAACAGTATCTCATGGATGCCGTCCCGGAAATCACCGAAGTCATTCAGGAAGAATAGGTGTGTCATATGAAAATCGCAAAAGACACTGTTGTGCGTATCCATTACACGCTTACCGGTGATGACGGCACGCAATATGATACATCGCGCAATGGCGAGCCGCTTGAATACATACACGGCAACGGTAATCTGATTCCCGGACTTGAGATGCAGCTCGAAGGCAGACAGCCCGGTGACGTGTTTACCGCGGTGGTGCAGCCGTTTGCCGCGTACGGCGAGCGGGAAGACAATCTTGTTGTAGATGTACCGCGCAGCCAGTTTGATGCAGATTTGCCGCTTTCCGTCGGTATGAAATTTCAAGCCGATACCGCAAGCGGCCCCATGATTGTAACGGTGATACGCCTCTCCGATGACACCGTCACGGTAGACGGCAACCACGAACTGGCAGGAAAGACGCTGCACTTTGCTGTGGAAGTCGTCAGTGTTCGCGCGGCAACAGCGGAAGAACTGTTGCCAACTACAGCGCACGCTGGTTGTGCCGGCTGTTCCGGTTGCGGCAGTGGCAACATGCCGTCAATCGGCTGCAGCGGCTGCGGATGCCAGTGCTAGTCCACGTGACTGCTCCAAAAGCGCACGCTGCAGGGTAGCTGCATTTTTCCGTGGCGGTGCATTTTCAATTACAACGGTCATATCTGCGAGCGCACCATATGCCGCAGTCCGCTGCACATAGTATTCATGAAAAATGGCGCGCACATCTGATGCGGTGCGCGGACGTTTGCTGGCAATATAGGCAGGGATATTTTTAATCGATCCATCTGGCATAATGCGCATTTCTTGTATGATGCGAGCTATCGCCGTCGTTTCGGAAACACGTAAAAATATAAATGTGCCAAGTGGCCGGAGCACACCGAGTGCGGAAACGTTATCGCAAATCCCCCCCCCAGTGGCAATAACCGTCTGCCGCACGGAACATCGACTGGCAATTTCCACGCAGGCATCGTACTCCGCTTGCTTAAACGCCGCTGCGCCGTGTTCTGCATAGATGGCGCGCGGCAGTTTCTGAGTCAGTTCCGTCATAACGATGTCGGTGTCATAAAACGGCACGCGGAGCCGCTGTGCCATCAGATTTCCCTGCGTCGATTTTCCAGAATGTTTAATTCCGAGCAAAATATACGCTCCACCTTCCTGCGGCATATTGTCAGTATACTAAAAACAAAACCATTGCCGCAAGGCGTACGACACAGCGGCTAAACAGGCAAGTTTGCAAAGCATATTGCAGCGGAGCTTCGAGCAAAATCGAAGTAAAAAACCTCGCGCCATTATCGTGTCGTTTTTAATCGCTCCATCCTCGACAGTCATACAGTGCCGGAAACACGTTCTCCTGCGTCTGGCGTATGACATCGATGCCGGAAAACATCGCCCCGTACAGCTATTACATCGTACCCAAAAATGTGTGTCCTTCTCCAGCGGATTTCATACGGCTATTTAAATATTTTTACCAAAACGCTATAGTACGAATATGGACATAAAACCGTTTTTGTTCACGCGCCTTTTTACCGTTTGTGCGGCACTCGCCGTATTTATAGGATGTGCGTCATGTTCTGCAAAAAATACTGCTTTATTTTCGGCGGCGTCTGCTGAACAACAGGTGCCCGCACACGATGCCGTCAGTGTGGCGCCGTACGTGGACACCGACCCGCGTGCCGAGCAAATCCGCGCCGTTATTGGCGGGCTCAGTGCACGCGCGCAAGCTGCTATCACCATCGCTCATATAAACGATTTTATGACAGACCTCGATGCGGTGCTCGCGTCTGATTCCCCCCCCGCTGGTGAAATTCCCCTGCTGGTGCTCGTCGATAAAAAACACCAGCTGCCTGACGGCTATGCACCGCGCGATATCGTCCGCATCACACCGAATACCGATTACAACATCAACCGTTCTGACTTGTCGCTCCGCAGAGAAGCCTATGACGCACTCACCGCTATGGCGCGCGCCGCACGACGGGATGGCATTACGCTGCTGGTCAGTTCAACGTACCGTTCGTATGAATATCAGGTGCGGCTGTACAACCGGTATGTCGCAGAAGATGGCCAAGAGCTCGCTGACCGCTACTCCGCCCGCCCCGGCACCAGCCAACATCAGCTTGGAACAGTCATCGATTTTGGTTCAATCACCGACGACTTTGCAAAAACACACATGTACGCATGGCTCGAAGAACATGCATCGCAGTACGGCTGGAGCTTAAGCTTTCCCGACGGCTATGAGGACGTAACGGGCTTTATGTGGGAATGCTGGCATTTTCGGTATATCGGAGCTACAGCGTGTGCGTTCCAGAAAAAATATTTTGGCGACATTCAACAGTTTATGATTGAATTTATAGATGCGTGGAAGACAGCGCACGGAGTATAAACCCTGTGCTTCCCGCCATCAGAAAACACTGCGCCATTTTAGCGGCGTTTTGAAACGATCTTTAAAATGCAACAATGAGTGAAACATCAGTTTCAAGAATTGTTGCATTGGTGCGCGTCTCGCGCACACGTAGATACGCGAGTTTCTGAAAGAAACTCGAAGCTAAAAACGCCGCGCCATTTTAGCGGCGTTTTGAAACGATCTTTATTAAAACGGATGTGACAGAAAGGCACCGCTATCGCTCGGCGCTTAAGAGGCACGAATACACCAACTACAGCTACTCGTGCTGACAGTGGAGATTTACTATGCACCATCACTCACAGATACACACACCGACGCCGCACAATGCGGCACACGAAAACGACATTGCACCGTTTGTACTTTTCCCAGGTGATCCGCTCCGCGCAGAATGGATTGCCCACACTTTTCTGACTGACGCCAGACAGGTAACTGCCATCCGCGGTATGCTCGGCTTTACTGGAACGTACGGCACAACGCCGGTTACCGTCATGGGAAGCGGTATGGGAGGAGCGTCGGCAGGGCTATATGCGTATGAACTGTTTTCATTTTACCACGTTGATGCCATCGTGCGAGTAGGAACGGCGGCAGGGTTTCAGCCGACCATCAAAGTCGGCGACATAATTTTTGCCATGACGGCATCTACCGATTCAAACTACGCGGTACAATACCAGTTACCCGGATTATTTTCTCCGGCGGGGGACTTTTCGCTGCTGCAAAAAGCCGCCGCTGCCGCCGAACAGCGCGCCATTCGATACGCAGCAGGAGCACTATTTTCTTCCGACACCTACAGCGAATACAATGCGCGCGGCACTGACGCATGGCAGACGTGGGCGCGCATGGGCTGTCTGGCACAAGACATGGAAACGTACGCACTGTACTGTACCGCAGCCTATTGCCAAAAACGCGCGCTCACCATTTTGACCACGGTATATTCAAGCGCAACACACGAATCAATAGAAGGTGCCGGATTCGACAAACTGACCCCGATGATTGAAACAGCACTGTCATTAGCAACATATGTTTAAACGCCAAACTATTGTTTATACTTCCGTATGACTGCAGACAGAATGCAGACATTCACCGGCACGGCGTGGTGAAACCTGCTGACCGCCCGCCTTGCTGCGCGAGCAGTGGCAGCGCTACCGTCTGCACACTGCTTTCTGGCTGAACAGCGTGTTCACGCCATGCACTCATTATAAATCGTCTTCCAGCGCTGCCGACTTTGCGTAGGCTGTGGGGCGCGCCTCAAAAAAATCGGTCTTTACCATATTTGCATTTGAATACTGGCTGACCCATTTCATGTTTTCCGGCTCTTCTTCATAGCCGGGATAAAGCGTGCCGAGCCCGAGACCGGCAAACCGTAGATTCCCCAGATACTTGATGTAGTCAGTCACCATGTCTGCGGTAAGCCCCGGAATGTCGTTCCCGATGACGTACTGCCCCCACGCAATTTCCTGATTTACTCCTTCTTCTATCATTTCTTTAATCATCTGAATGGTATCCGCTTCAAAAAGATGTGGGCATTCTTTTTGCAGTTCCAGAATGATGCTGCGGAACAGCCACAGGTGCGTGTTTTCATCGCGGTTAATGTAGCGAATCTCTTGTGCAGAGCCGGGCATTTTGCCGTTGCGCCCAAGATTATAAAAAAACATGAACCCCGAATAAAAATACACCCCCTCAAGGATATAGTTCGCAACGAGCACGCGAATAAACGTACGTTCATCTTTTTTCTCTTGAAATTCATTATACAAATCCCCGATAAACGTATTGCGTTTCAAAAGCCGCTCATCATCGCGCCATTGGTAGAGAATTGCGTCCCGTTCTGTCGGATTGCAGATTGTATCGAGCATGTAGCTGTAACTCTGCGAATGAATCGCCTCTTGGAAGGTCTGAATCGTAATGCATAAATTAACTTCGTTTGCGGTGATGTATTCGCCGACATTCGGCAGGTTTGCCGTTTGCAAAGAATCAAGAAACACCAAAAAACTCAGCACCTTGTCATACGCAGTCCGCTCCGCTTTGGACAGATGTGGGTAATCTTTTACATCCTGACTTAAATTGATTTCTTCAGGAATCCAAAAATTATTCATTGCCTGCCGATACCAATCGCTTGTCCACGTGTATTTTATGTTGTTGAAGTCGTTCAGATTGGTTGTGTTTCCGCCAATCATGCTCCGCTTCTTTAAATCTATGTCACCGTTCGGGTTAAAGAGCGGTCGCTTTGATACTTTACATTTCATAGAATGTTCCTCCTAAAAATAGTTTTCCCAAAATGCTACAAACAGCCATCGTTATGCACGTCACCGCATTTGCGTTTTCTGTTCGTCAATACAGCGGCGACCCGGTCGTTTTGTGCCACACAACAAGCGCTTCCGTGCTGCGTTCCGTCCGCACACGGCTCGATTACGACGAGCAGCTATCGCAGTCTTCAACCTCAAGTGACTTACTGCGCACGTAGTAAATCGTCTTACAGCCGACTTCCCAGGCGAGCACATAGAGCGAGAGCACCTGTTTCATCGTGTACTCATTGGTAATGTACAGATTGAAACTCTGCGCCTGATCGACGTGCCGCTGCCGGATACCGTCTGCACGCACCGACCATGTCTGGTCAATAAGGTGTGCGTTTTTATAGTACCAATACGTTTCGGGGCTCAAGTCTGGCGCCACGCGCGGCAACATCGCACCTTTTTTTTCTTCAAGAAAAAAATGATGCATAACAGGATCGAGCCCCGCAGTTGTTCCAACGATAATACTCGTGGAACTTGTCGGCGCAATCGACATAACGTATGCGTTCCGCATACCCTGATCTGCCACGCATGCCGCTAATTTTTTCCATCGTGCCGACGTATAGTTCCTGTCAGCAAAGTACGCACCGGTCTGCCACGCGCTGCCAGCAAAATGCGCATACGCACCGCGCTCTTTTGCTAAATCACTTGATGCCTGAACCGCAGCAAAGTTTATGTTTTCAAACACGCGATCCACAAATTGGAGATGCTCATCGCTCTCCCACTTTATCCGATGCTTTGCGAGCAGATGATGATAGCCGGAGACACCGAGCCCAACGCTCCGATATTTTCGGTTGGTAATCTGTGCATACGGTGACGGATAGTAGTTCAAGTCGATGACGTTGTCGAGCGCACGGATGGCTGTGCGCACCGTATCAGTCAGTTCGCGGGCATCGTCCACATCTACGCGCCCGAGGTTCAGGCTCGCCAAATTGCAGACGACGAATTCGCCCGGCTTTGTCGTCGTTACAACGACTGTCTCGCCGTCGTTCGTCTGTATTTCCGTGCTGACGGATTCAACCGGCGCCATATTCTGCGCGATTTCCGTACACAAATTTGAGCAGTAGATCATTCCTGTGTGCCGATTCGGATTTAGGCGGTTGACCGTGTCGCGGTAGAACGCAAATGGCGTTCCCGTTTCAACCACTGATTTCAAGATGAGGCGCACGAGCTCTTTCAGATTGACTTCACGCTTTGAGATGCGGTTGTCTTGCACGCATTCCCAATACCGCTTTTCCCATTCTTCGCCATAGAAATCCTCAAGCGCGTATCCTTTTACCATCAGCACATCGTGTGGACACATCAGATACCACGGCTGATCCATGTTCTCTTTAACCATGCGCCAAAATAAATCCGGATAGCAGACGGCGGGAAACACGTCGTGCGCTTTCATGCGGTCGTCGCCGTTGTTCGTACGAAGTTGTAGGAATTCCGGAAAATCTTTGTGCCACGCATCAAGGTAGACGGCAACGGCACCCGCGCGGACGCCGAGCTGATCAACGGCAACGGCGGTGTCATTTACCAGACGGATCCAGCGGATAACGCCGCCCGCTGCCCCTTCAAAACCGCGGATAGAACCACCGATCGCGCGCACCTTGCCAAAGTACATGCCCATGCCACCGCCGAATTTGCTGACTTTCGCAAAACTGTCGATGCTGCGATAGATGCCCTCCAGACTGTCAGGCACAGTATCGATAAAGCAGCTCGACAGCTGGTGGTACGGCTTTCGCGCATTGGCGAGTGTTGGTGTTGCCATCGTTACGCGATGCGTGCTCAACATGTCGTAAAATTTTCGTACCCACATGGCGCGGTCTGTTTTTTCCTGCATAGCAAGGTGAAGCGCAATGCCTAAAAACAGTTCCTGCGGTGATTCAAGCGGTACGTGCTGCCGGTTTCTGATGACGTATCGGCTGATGAGCAAATCGAGCCCGGAATACGTAAACAGATTGTTGCGCGTTTCATCGATAAAGCGCGCGTATTCATCAAGCTCTGTCCGCGTGTAATGCTCCACAATATAGCGACCGTAGAGCTGCTCG
>JAFUFE010000061.1 GCA_017470085.1 Treponema sp. | reverse complement strand
TGAGCTTATCCGCGCCTTTACGCTGTTTAAAGAACGGACGAAACTACCACACCGACTGGTGCTTTGCGGGAGCGACGGAGACTATTCGGAAGAAATCCATCGCGCCGCGGCACGGTCGGTTGTTGCCTCTGACATTTTTCTGACGGGATTTTTTCCGCACGAAAGTTTTCCGCAGCTGTACGCCGGCGCGGATGCGTGTATTTTTCCGTCGGTCAACGAAGGTGTTGGCCTTCCCGTCATCGAAGCGATGGCAACCGGCATTCCGGTGGCGTGTTCGAATGGCGGTGCACTGCCGGAAATCGGTGGCCCGTCGCCGCTCTATTTTGATGCCGACAACATCGACGAGATAGAGTTAGCGATGGAGCGGCTCGTCCTTGATACGGCGCTTCGGTCCAGTATGATAGCAGCTGGTATCAAATGGGCGGCGCAGTACAACTGGGAAAAAACCGTTCTGCGGACAATCGAAGTGCTCCGTGCAACCGCGGCGGCAGTGTGAATGTCGGTGCGGCACGTGCAGGGTAACCGCTGGTAACTGCGGTGTGTTCCACCAAGATACAGCGGCAAAAAATCACCCGTATCGGTTTGCACGTGCTAACACGGCGCTCGGTTTTAAAATTCTGCTGTACCCAAGGAGACCGCTGTATGAATACTTCTAGGAAACAGACATGGCGGTGTGCACTGTCTGTGCTGCTGCCCATAAAGCGGTACGGTATGCTGTTGTCGTTTTTCGTGTGTCTTGCCGGATGTGCGAGTACGTTCGGCATCGGGCGGACAGCAGCAGCGGCACCCTATGAGTTCAGCGACTACCTTGTCCTTATCGGTGCTGATGACACAACTATCCGCTCACAGGCGGGAAAACGGCAGACGATTGTGGTTGACGGGCAAGCAGTGTCCGCTGATACCGTGCAGCTGCTGCACGACGACGGCAACACGGTGTATGCTTACCTGAATATAGGCTCGCTTGAAACGTACCGCGACTACTATCAGTCGTTTCGCTCTGCTGCATTGAAACCCTACGACAACTGGAAGGATGAATATTGGGTCGATGTTTCCGATGCGGCGTGGCAAGCGTTCGTCACGCAGGTGCTTGCGGCAGAAATTGCGAAAAAACAGGTGGATGGATTTTTTCTCGACAATGCGGATGTATACGACGTATACCGCTCCGATGCAGTCTATGACGGGCTGGTCACCGTGCTCGAAGGATTGCAGGGATATACAAAAGCGCTCATTGTCAATGGGGGAGATGTATTTGTAACGCGGCTTCTTGTGGAAGGAAAACAGCATTTAATTTCGGGTATAAATCAAGAATGCGTGTTCACCACGATTAAGAAGTACAATAAGGACGTATTCGGCGTGCAGACGCCAGCCGACCGGGATTATTTTATGGAATATATAACTGCTGTGAGCCGAGCAGGCTGTAACGTGTATCTTGTGGAATACACAAAAGATGTTTCCCTGTGGCAGCGCATAAAAACGTACGCCGAGTCCAACGGATTCCGTTTTTATATATCAGAAACCGTTGGACTCGATCGCGCCGTCAGTGGCCAGTGATGACTGCGACAGGCGCCGCCACCTGCCCAGCAAAAATTATGCCGTCAAAAGCGAATCCACGTTGGAGTGAATTTTATTTTGGACGATCTCCTTTGAGATGACGAGCTTTTTGTGCTCGTGGTTTGCAATGCTCGGCAGTTCATACATGATGTCGGTAAGCATCTTTTCTACGATGCTCCGCAGTCCGCGCGCGCCCGTTTTCTGCCGGATAGCTTCATCCGCTATTTCACCGATTGCCTCATCGGTAAAATCCAGTTCCACATTGTCGATCGCGAACGATGCCTTGAACTGCTTCGTTATGGAATTTTTAGGTTCTGTCAGTATCGACACCAGATCGTCGCGCGTGAGCGCATGAAGCGCAACCGTAATCGGCATTCGCCCGATCAGTTCAGGGATGATGCCAAATTTTACCAGGTCGTCCGGCGTGCACTGATTCATAAGATTCATGCGCGCTTCTTCGTCCATCATACCGATGGTACTGCCAAAACCGAGCGAATGTTCTGCGCTCCGCGTCTCGATGATTTTGTCGAGCCCAACGAATGCCCCCCCCAAGATGAACAGAATGTTGGTCGTGTCGATTTGGAGCATTTCCTGATTTGGATGTTTCCGGCCGCCCTGCGGTGGAACGCTTGCAACCGTGCCTTCAATGATTTTTAGGAGCGCCTGCTGTACCCCTTCGCCAGAAACGTCGCGCGTAATCGAAGTGTTTTCGCTTTTGCGTGAAATCTTATCGATTTCATCAATAAAGATAATGCCGCGTTCCGCCGCCGGTATAACGCCATCTGCCGCCGTGATAAGTTTCAGGAGCACGTTTTCAACGTCTTCTCCCACGTACCCCGCTTCTGTCAGCGTCGTTGCATCTGCAATCGCGAACGGCACTTTCAGTTTTTGGGCGAGCGTTTTGGCGAGCAGTGTTTTTCCGCTCCCCGTCGGCCCGATGAGCAGGATGTTTGATTTTTCAATGAGCACATCGTCCTGTGCGATTTTCGGGCGCGCTGTAGACATGCGCTTGTAGTGATTGTACACTGCGACGGAAAGCGTCTTTTTTGCCGCATCCTGTCCAATGACATACTGGTCAAGGTACGATTTGAATTCTTTTGGCGTCGGTACATCGTCCATCGTGATGGGGCTTACACCGTCCGCCTCTGCGTCGAGCATTCGTCGGCACAGCACGATGCATTCGTTGCAGATATGCGCGGTTCCTGCCTCGTTGGTGATGATGTGCCGCGATTTATCCGCGGGGCGGTCACAAAAAGAACATACTTTTACGTCTTGCCCGAACAGTTTCATTGCTTTTTTCTCCCTTGCATTATGTGATCGATGATGCCATATGCGAGTGCATCTGGTGCGGACATAAAATAGTCGCGCTCCATGTCAGCCGCTACCTGTTCGACTGTCTTTTTGGTATGCTGTGCAAAATAGTTGATTGTCAGTTTTTTTAGGCGCACAATCTCTTTCGCCTGGATTGA
>JAFUFE010000060.1 GCA_017470085.1 Treponema sp. | reverse complement strand
GTTTGATTTCTAATTTTGATGTATAATAGCTAGTGAGCAAGAGTATGAAGAGAAGCGGAAGTTGTGGTTTGATTTCTAATTTTGATGTATAATAGCGCTCCAGACGCTCCGTCAATTGTGATTTATGTTGTGGTTTGATTTCTAATTTTGATGTATAATAGCATGAGTTTCCTAAAACCATGCTATATCGAAAATTACATCGCTTTATGCATCAAGAAAAATGGGGGAAGCGTTAAAAAAAAACGGCGCTTTCTCCATTTTTTTCAGAAAAATTCAAGCTGCTGCGGCACTTTCTCCTGCTTTTTAGGTATTACCCCTATAAATGTTTCTATCTCGCCGAACTGTTTGTCAGTAAATTTCAAAATGCTTACTGTTCCTTCGCGCGGTAGCCATTTCTTTATCCTTTTTGTGTGAACTTCACACGCTTCAAGACTGCCGCAGTGCCGCTTATACACGCTGTATTGCATCATATCAAAGCCGTCTTCCAGCAATTTTTTGCGAAAATCTGACGCGCGCTTTCGCTGCTTCTTTGTGTTCGTTGGCAAATCAAACAGACAAAATAACCACATGATTCTATACGCATCAAATCTTTTAAAGCTCATTTTACACAAAACCCGGCAATGCCAATGTTTGAGATTCTCCAGACAGCATTTTCGCTAATGACGCGCTTGTCATAGTCAGCGCAATCATCAACGGCCGCATCACTGTGCCGATTGCAACATCTCTGGTGAGCATACAAAGGATTTTTTTCTTGAATGCTGCTGTGATTTCTTTGTGCTCCGGATTTTCGCGGACAAAATCGAGCACCTCATCATCAACGAATGGACGATACGGCTCCATCATGTCGTCTGCAAGTGCATACGCATTATATTTATTGTGATGATGAATCCCAAGCGTTGGCAAAAGCCCTGAACCGATGAGCGCCCGCGCCGTCGCTGCCCGCAAAACAGCATAGCCGTAATTCAAAAAATTATTCGGATAATCGCCAAAACGCGTCCGCACCCAATCAACATCGATAAGCAAATCCCAATACAGTTTTGCAGCAATGGCTTCGCGGTTTGTCGTGTCGCCGCTTTTCACTTCTTTTGCATATTCGTTCAACTTAATCGGATTGATATGATACTTTTCCAAAACTTTTGCTTGATTTTTGATTTTCTGCTCAATGACGAGTTTCCAACATTTTTTCTTTACTGACAGCGAAGATGCAATCTGCACTGAAAATAATTGATTTTGAATTGAGTTGCAATCAAGCGGCAAGCTCATAGAAAACGGCAGATGTTTATCATTGCAAAAAACAACGGCGGCATTGTTGCTGGTCAACTCATTTATAACGGGAATGGAAATATACACTTGATTGTTTTCGATGATAATAAAACCGATGTCTTCTATGGGCACAGATGTTTCTTCGCGCGTTTCTTTATTAAAAATCAGCAGCTGCTTGTTTTTCATTGTTAAACAAACAGCATTTGAAAAAAACAGTGTTCGTTTAATCATATTTTGATTATCGGCAGAAAATTGTTTATTGGGCACCGTGAAAACTGCAATTTACTTATTTTTTTTCGGTGCCGCCGAGTGCTAAAACCGCAGAAATAGCGCAGGTACTAGAACAGTGCGCGCGCAGCAATGATGCTGAGTTTGCCCAGTTCACCGGCGAGCGACGCGCTCTGCCGAAGCAGCTTGTGCGCCGCTTTGTGCCGCCCCACTGGACGGCGGTTTTTACCGCGTTCGATGACGCTAAAAAAATAGTGAAAAAACCGCGGCAAAAAAAAACCGCGCTTCGCGCGGTGCCTCATACAGCCCCCCACCGCGGAGCGCGGTGCACCTCCGAGGATGACCACCCGAAAGGGCAAAAATAGTTAAATAGCTCAATAGTTCGAAGCCTGCACAAATAACACACTATTAACGCTGTTCTTGTTGTAGTAGTATACATCGCCACTCGAAAAACGCAGTAACCACGCGTAATAATCGGAGGAATCCATCTGACTAGACGACCAGTAGTACCCCCTGAGCTCTTCGGTGAGGTACGTGCTGCTATCAATGCTGTTGAGCTTTTTCAAGGCGGCGTTGATGGCTGCCTTGTTCTGGTACAGTGCATTCAGCTCATAGATGGACGGAATGTACCACTTGCCTCCATCATACTGCTCCGCCCTGTAAAACGCAGGATAATTTGCTTCTCCGTAGTCGGTTGCCACTTTTTTGAGCTCCGCAAGATTGTTCTCTCCTGTCTGTTTCCACATCCTTGTTTCCCTGCATCGCTGTAATATTCATGGTGTAGCCTTTCGTGCCGCTTTTCGCCCAGACTTTGTTGGAAGCGGTCGTAGGGGCAACAAGGTACTGCTTGCCGTCTATCTCGTATGCGCTAATGCCCGCTACTTTTTTCCCACTCAACGCTGCCGCATCTAACGACGCAATGTCCGCCGCTTCTATCCACGTGCCGTCGTCAAGCACCACGCCGCCTGCTGCGTGCGTTACCGTAACTACGGGCGGGGTGGTTTTGTCGTCGTTCCCACCTCCCTCGTTCGCCGGATGCTTGCACGAGCCAAGCGCCACCACCACTGCAAGCGCTAGGCTTGCACTCAAAATCAGTTTTTTCATACAGAACTCCTACCTATTGAGCTTGTTCTTTTCTACAAAAGAACTACGCTGTGCGTATGCTTCTAGTATACCGCACTTTGCCTATTTTGTCAGTAGGAATGTGCAGCACGGCACGGGGAAAGTGGTGTATGAATGGAAAAAATTGTGTGCATCTTTTATAATTTTTTGTTGTTGCGGGGGAATCGGAGAGGAAGGATTGTTGTTAGGAAAGGGCAAAGTGTATTTACTTTTTATAATAAATTGGTGGGGCGCGGTACCAGCGAGGGAGAATCACTATTAGGGAGGGAAAACTGTGTTTATTTTTTATAACAGGGGGAAACCGCGCCGCAAGCGACTGACAAACTGCAACACGGCTTGCCGCACATTGTCAGCTGTGAAACCTTGTGAGGTTTTGTTTATCTTTATATGCAAAAATATCACAAATCAGTAAGAAAAATTATAAATTTCCCCTTGACAGTAGTATATTTTATTTATAAAATATAACAAACAACCTATCATTATTGTTTAAGGAGACAGAAAATGAAAAGAATTCTGTTGTCGGTTGCAGCAGCTGCCATGATGACTACTGCTGCAAGTGCATTCAATTTTGAGCTTGACTTGAACTATCAAGCCATCCTCAAAAACTCGTTCACTATCGAAAAGATAGATAATTACGTACTTCCGAAGTCGCTGCAGTCAAAAATTGCCTACAGTTCACCGTTTGGAATTGACATAAACTTCAATTTCTATTTTGGCTCCCCGTGGATCATGGACATTGGTCTAAACGTGGGCAGCGGATTTGAGCTGTTTACGGATGTAACGGAAAACGGAAGGTCCATTCGGAAGACAATCATCACGCCATTGAAGGACGCCGGGATAGCGGTCAATGCTATAGGGTTTGGCGGATTTGCAAAGCTCGGCCCAGCGTTCCGCTTTAACCTGCACAAAATGCATTCCCTGTATTTTTCGCCGGCGTTCTTTTTTGGATACGATTCGTACGATGTAACCTATGAGGGTACAACTGCCTTTAGAATGGAGGCTGCGGCGCTCGGCATCGATTTTGATGTGGGGTACCGTCTCTGGCTTGTCAATAGGGAGCGCTTCAGTTTTGGGCTTGACATTGGTCTCGACTTTACTGTTCCTGTTTATATAGCAACCGATTCACGCGCCACTGGCGAAGGAGGCGTCAACGGTGAAGCGGGACATGCCTTTGGTACCAAACTCTATATAGGCGTATGTCTTAATTCAGGAAAGCGCGCATATCGGTAGCCACTACTGATTGCTATTCATCAGACGGGATGTCGAAAAAGGCGGCAGTCTTTTCGATATCCCGTTTTTTTGTGCACACCTTTTTTGCGTCGCGCGCGGCAGGTGGGCGCGGGCGCGTCACAGGCGATGTGGCAAATAAAAATCAAAGATGACAAGGTCGACTTTTGTTTCCTCTTTGAGTTCGTCGAACAAAAGATCTGCGCCTCAAGCTCCACGATGATTGCCTGCTTCTTTTCAGCTTCGTCGACACTTGCAAGAAAGTGTCGAGTGTGCGGTACGAGTGGACAATACCGTTTTTGGTGTATTCTTTGAGGCTTGTTGTGATAAGATGTTCGTCCGCATCCAAGAACTGACGGCGCTCGCTCAAGATTATCAAAGCGGTGATATATCCACCTTTGAATTTGAATACATCAAAAGCGTATTTAAGCCAGATTCTGATGTCAATTCAATTTCTCCATACTCACAAATAGGAATCTGCCTGTTATCACGAAAGCGTCTGTCAGGACCGCCAGATTTATTGACATATTTCCATGTTTGTCCTACAACGATGGCATCTTTAGGAACGGATTCCGACTCGACAAACCGTGTTGTCCGAATGTCAGGTGTTATATCAGAATAATTCAATGCCCCCACTTTGCTTTTTTGTATCACAAAAAGTTTATCTGGCAAAAATATCAAAGTCTCTTTTCCCGATTTAAAAACCGCCGTCGTTACAGTAGATTTGAAAGGGAATGGTGTTTTTGAAGAAGTCTTACAAGCGACACGAGTAACAGTGCTTGATGCGCCCGAAGAATACTTTTTGTCTATAACTTTGCTTGATTGCATAATCCGCCAAACTTTATTGCATTCAGCAACTTTTAACATTGCATTGATTCGGTTTTCAACAATCTCTTTTTGGTCGTCATCTATGGCATATTCCAGTTTTACACGCCCAAGTGTTCCTATGAGAAACTTTAGCAATAAGAAAATAAGTGCCGATGCCGCATAAATTGGCTTTACAAAAACAAGAAGGAAAGCGAGCCAGAATCCGATGGAAGACAACTTGTTGAGAAGAATAGCTCTGCGGGCGGACTTTAAAATATGCCCCAAACCTTCTGAAGTAAACTCGTTCGTAACAGTATTAACAATTTCCTGTGTATCATAATGATTATTATCAATGGGCGACACATAGTTTTTCTGACGGTTAGACTGCTTTCCCGTTTCCTCTGTAAAGGATATTCCTGTTCCAGGAATAGATGTTGTTCTTCGGACAGTTCCTTTCGCAGTTTTGGTTATACGATACCCTTTCACACCCCAACTATAACCGATTCCAGATTTGCTTATATTGATTCTGAATCCACCACCAAGATTTATGCTTTTTCTGTACCTAAATCCCATCTTACTAACTCCTAAAATCAAATTTAACAGAATTTATACAATTTGTTAATAGAAAAACATCACGGTCGACAAGGTAGAGAATACGTTTTTTTACCTCGCATTTCCACAGTCGGTAAATGATTTGGAACGCCGTGTGGGTCTTGCCTGTACCCGTCGCCGTCATGCAATTACTCCAGACAAGATATTGCTGGCAGAATTTTTTAATGGCTTATGAAATAAGGCATTAAAAAATTCTGATTGCCAACAGAACAAAAGGCAGTGGCTTTTGTTCTGTTGACAGTTGATTGCGATGCGCTGGTAGTAGCGCGGCGTGTGGCAGCCCGTGCAAAAAAAGTATGATGAAAGCGCAGTCTGCTCCGCCGCACCGTCGGCAAAGTTGTTGTAGCGGTGGCGGCACGCCTACAGGGCTTCGGACAAGGAAAAGTGGTCAATGTCGGCGATTTCGATAGACCGCTGGAAATTTCGTTGCAAGTTATCCACCCACAGACTGCAACGGTGGGGGAAGTCTCCCCCTCGCTCCAACCGTCCGTCCGCAAGGCGGACTACCGTTTTCCGCTACCCCCTCTGCGGGGGACACCCCCGCAACGCCCCCGAATTGCCACGCGGATTCGGAATTGCT
>JAFUFE010000059.1 GCA_017470085.1 Treponema sp. | reverse complement strand
GATTTTTCAAAGAGCTTTGCCTCACCACCGATACCGTGACCGAATAGATGTCGTCGTTCAAAAAACAGTTTGATCGAGTTTGAAAAAATCTGCGGATAGCTGCGTTTTACTTCAATCGATGGAACGGGAATAATGTGTTTTCCTTCAATTTGGCGCGACTTCATTGCCTTTTCGATCTCTTCGCGCGAGGCGATGTCCTGTATCTTGATGATTTCCTGTGGTGGCTGCAGCTGCAGCCGTGCGGCGATCTTTTCGATCATTTTCACCGACGTGCCGAGTATCAGGATACGGTTGATGTGATTTTTCTTAATGGCGCGGGCGATTTCGTCGCGGTGAGACTTATCGTCAAAGAGCGCGACGCGGACGGCGCCCATGTACGTCTTTTCCCGTTTGGCTGAATGGCCGGCGATGATTTTGTCGTTTTGAATCAACAGACCGTCGTCGATTATTGCGGTCAGTCCGTATTTTTCTGCGACGAGCCGCGCACGAAAACTTTTTCCCGTACCGCTTTCGCCGACGAGCGCGTAGACGGTATCAGACTTGAGACGCTGTAAAAAGTGGCTGATCGTTTTGTTCATCGCTTCCTGACGGCAGTATAAACTACTCGGTACAATCCCGCAAGTCTATTCGACACGTTTCTGCTGCGTTCAAAAACGTATCGGGTACCGGTGCGGTGAGTGTCGCAGGAATGCACAGCGTGTTTTCCGGGAAGCTGAGTGTGTGTGCGTGCAGAAAGAGCTGCGTATCGTACGGGAGCGCACGAGCACCGTATGCGGTGTCGCCGAGGAGCGGATATCCGTGTGCCGCCGCCTGTGCGCGGATCTGATGCGTGCGCCCGGTTGCGATGGTGCAGCGGATGAGCGTAACCGGATGAGCGCACAACGTACCGAAAGCAACCGGGGTGACCGCGGTGCTGGCGCATTTGCCGTGCGGTGAAAGCGAGACGGTATGAAAGCGGCTCCGCTCTGCAGGATTTTTTTTAACCGCGTCGTGCCATTCGCCGGGATGTTCTAATGCGCCTTCGACTATGGCAAGATACGTTTTCTGCACGCAGTGCGCGGCGAGCGCCGCGGAGAACCACCGCGCGCCGGCGATGCTTTGTGCACAGACGAGGAGCCCGGTAGTCCGGCGGTCAAGCCGGTGAAGCGGGGCGGGGCGGAACGACAGCGAGGGTCGAGCTGCTGTTTCTGCGAGCGCGGCGGCGACGGAACGGGCGCCGTGCGTGGGAACGCCGTACGGTTTGTTGAGCACCAGAAGGTGCTCGTTGCAGAATACCGCTGAAAATGGTTCCGGCAGTTCCGGCACGGCGCCCATCGGCAGGTGTCTGGAATGGGCGTACAGCGCCGCCGCTACAGCGATGACATCTCCGTGCTGTACGATTGCGTCGGGTGGGGACTTTTTTCCGTTCAGCGTGATGGTTCCGGTGCGCATCGCTTTGTACAGCGACGACAGTCCGTTTTCCCTGAACAGCTTCCTGATAACGCGGTCGAAGCGGCGGCCAGCGTCATCGCTCGCTGCAATAAACTCTTTGAACTCCATCGTCAAGTACTATACCGGAACGATGCAGGGCGCGGCTAGTGGAATGGGTGGCATACCGTTTGCGCACATGAATGCGATAGCCCGCCGTGGAGGGGCGGCAGTTCCCGGCACCGGATGACCGTCTTTAGCACCGAAGCCAGTTTTTGGTTTGCGGTGTGGCATCTTTTGAACAACGGCGGTGCCGGGAATGAGCGTGAGCGAACCCCGGAAGGGCGGCATACGGAACAGCAGCTGTTATGCGATGGCTGTGCAGGATGCTACTAGAAAAAAAAAAGCACCTGTGGTATACTAATTGTTTATATGGGGGCTTTCAGGGAACAGTTCAAAAACTTTTTGCTGAATCCGGTGCTGCTGTCGTGCGTGTGCAGCTGGATGTGCGCACAGTTTATAAAGACACTCATTGCACTGGCGCAGCATCGGGTTCATCGAATGACAGAACTCTGCGCGCTCCTGTTGTGGCGGACGGGGGGGATGCCGTCGAGCCATTCGGCGCTGGTATCGTCGCTGTGTACGACGATTGCTTTTCGTAACGGACTTGCCTCGGATCTGTTCGTCGTTTCGCTGTGTTTTTTTTTGGTGACGGTCCGCGATGCGTTCGGCGTTCGGCGGGCAAGCGGCATTCAGGCTAAAAAGCTCAATGACATGGGGCGGCGGCTCGACGAGAAAAACCTCATAACGTATATACCGCTCAAGGTGGTGTCGGGGCATACCCCCATCCAGGTGCTCGTGGGCATTGTGCTCGGTTTTTTTATTGGGTGTGCGTTTTCGCTTCTGTAAAAAGTGGTACTGAACTCCATGAAATTGTCTGGTATGTCTATTGCGTTGACTCTGCTGCCCGTTGCGACGCTCGCGGTATTGTTTTTTTTTCGGAGTGCGCCTGCTGGCCGGCTCTGGGATTCGTACCGAGTGCTGGCGGTTGATGCGGCGACTGATGACGCCGTGGTGCAGACAGCGCTTTCTGATGTGATGTGCCAGGGGGTTATTTCTTTGGCGGGGCAACAGCTGCCGCTCGGTCCAGCGGGCAATGCGGTGACGGTTTCGTTCATCCGCTCCGATAGATCGGAGAGCGCCTCGTATCTTTCCGGACGCACCCGCTATTTTTTTGATCGGAGCGGGCGAACGCGGCTGTATTACGTGCCGGTGGCGTATGAGCGGCAGCTGGCACGTGCCGTTGTGCTGCTTGCGGGGCAGGGAATTGCGGCGGCGGTTGACGTGCCGGTGCGCTTTCCGTGGCTTCCGCCGGTCTGTGCGTTGCTCTTTGCCGCTCTCGCCGGTTTTGTTTCCCGCCGGAGATCTGTTTTTTTAAGCGTGGTGGCTTTTTTTGTGCTCTTTGCTTTCAGTGTGCCCTCGTATGGTGCTGCGGCAGCGGTATGCCTGGTGCTGCCGGCGGTATGGGTAGTTTGCGAATGCCTCTATCGCGACGATGTGGTTTCGGTTGTGTTCAAAACGCCGCTTGTTGTTACCAGCGGTACGGCGGTGGTGATTGCAGGAGCGGTTTCTCGCGGAGCAGGGGGGATGTTTTTGCTGACGGGGCTCGCTGCCGGAACGGTGCTGTATGCCGTTCGCCGCCGGGTCGGGATGCGGGCAGCGCCGTCGGGTATTTTGCCGGCGGTGATCAGCCTGGCGCGGGACAGGCGGCTGTTGTTCCTGCTCTCTGCGAGCGGCGTGTGTACGGGTGCACTTGCCCTGTGTTTTTTGGGAAGCGCACGCTTTGTGCCGTCGTCCAACGGCGCTGAGTTTCCGTCACGGGCTGCCCGGTTTGGCGAGCAGTTGCCGGGGCTCGATGCCTATGTATCATGGCGGTGGCACGTGGAGACGTTTCCCTATCGTTCGCTCACCGTACCGCCGCAGTCGGCGACAGGACTAACCGGAGAGACGATTGTCTTTCCCGACTATGCAAAAAACAGTACACTGATACACGAGGCCGCGTCCGTGCGTTTTACGTTCGACGCAGCGTATCGAGGACGGTGTATTGCGGCAATCGATGAGCTAGAGTTTGACGCAATCGAACAGCTTTTTAAAGCTGAAGATCTCCGCGGCACTGCCGGCTATGCTGCGACGGGAGCCGCCGGGGGTGGTGTAAAAACCGCGATACTTCTTTTGTGCGCACTCTGTGCTGCTGGCGGAACAGGCATCTGGTACCGCGGGTTCATGCGGACTGTTCGCAGTGTTCCAACGGTGGTGCTCCGGCGGCAGCGGCATGAATCGGTACGGTATATATTCAGGAAAGGAGAGAGACGGTGGGCATAGTTGTGCGCACGGGCAGCGCCCAGAGAAAACACTTCCCGCTGGCAGTTGACGGATTCCTTCCGGCGTCAGTCGTCGTTCCGCTCACACAGGAGGCGCGCTGCCGATGTACGAGCACGGTTGAGCCCGGGCAAGTGGTACAGGAAGGAGACGTTATCGCACGGCCGCTGTTCTCTGCCGATACTGACCACTGCGCGCTGATCCATGCACCGGTGCCCGGCGTTGTGGATGCGGTGGTGGCGAGTGAACTGCCTGACGGAAAACAGGATTTAGGCATAAAGATACGCCTTTCAGGTAGGTTTTCCTATCTGGGAAAGCACACCGAAACGCGGGATGACTGGCAACAAAAAAATCCGGATGCTCTGGTGCGTTCCCTTGCCCAGAACGGCGTTGTCAATACGTTCTCCACCGCTGCCCCGCAGTCGCTCGCATACGATATCGTACAATCGCGCGAAAAAAAAGCACCGCTCCTGCTGGTTCGGCTCTTTGACGAGTCGCCATCCCGCTTGACGGATTTGCTGCTGTACGAAACCTTTCCGGAAGCGGTGATGCGCGGTGTTGCCATTACCGCGCGGGCGCTCCGTGCACACGCAGTCGCGCTGCTGTACGACCGGCGGCACCGTGTTCCCGATTTTTCTGCGTATGCCGATGCCATTCCGTACGGAGCGATTCCTGTCGACACGCGCGTATACCCATCCGGGCTGAAACGAGCGCTTGGGGCATTCGTACGGAGTGTGCGGACAGACGAGCCGTTCATTCATGCGGGGGATGCAGACGTTTACGTGGATGTGTCGACGATGCTTTCTGTTTGTACAGCGATTGCCGACGATACGCCCGTCGTGCGCCGGTATATCACTGTGGAAGGGGACTGCCTTCCTGCATATGGGCTCATCAATGTAACGCTCGGCATGTCGATCGCTGCGGTGGCGGAGCAGTGTGGCGGCTTTATTCGCACGCCGACGGTGATTATCATAAACGGTTTGATGACCGGAACCACTACACCGAGTCTCGACACGCCGATAACAAAGTCTGTGAAATCGATTTCGTTCCTGTCGGCACACCGCGTATACGACGGGCGTGAGTGTGCGTGTATCGGGTGCGGTGACTGTCGGCGTGCCTGCCCCTATCACCTTGCGCCGGACATCCTCTACGAACATGCGAGCGGTTGGCGGCGTGCCGACGCGCTCTTGGTACAGTCGGCGGCGCTCTGCGTGTCGTGTGGCCTGTGCAACGCTGTCTGTCCTGCCCGGCTGCCGATCGCTGAGTTTATCTCTCTGTTGCTGTCGCGGAAAAAAGAAACATGAGGGAAGGGGTTCCGTGCACCACGGCGGTTCAGCGTGCAGCTGTTTGTGCCGCCTGATTGGGCACAGCGAAATGATTTTGGTACGCCGATTTTCGTATAGGCGGAAATCAGCTGCATTAAAAAGAACTATACGGCATCCGTTTTTCGCTGCGGCGATGCGGTGAAGTTTTTTAGGGAGGAGCGATGGACACAGGGTACCCCCGATATCGGGAAGCACGTATCAGACCGTTTTTGTATATCACACCGTCAATACGTGATTCGTCGGTCACCATGCTGGTGCTGCTCGGCGGACAGCTGGTGCTGCTCGGCGTGGCAAAAGATTTTTCTGCGCTGCTGGTGATATTCACCGCGCTGCTGGGATCCGGGGCGGCATTCTATGCGGGTAATTGGAACAGCCGGGAACGAGCTGCATCTATAGTGCCCGATCTGGTGCAGGGGACGCTCATCGGTATGCTGCTGCCATCGGCGTATCCGCCCGTTTCGGTATTCTTTATTTCGTTCAGTGCGCTCCTGGCAGGAAAATTTTTTACCGGAAACACCGCATGCGTGCGGTACAACCGGGTAGCGATTGCCGTCATTGTTGCGTGGATCGCCGGCGCGGCGCTTTTTCCGCACTGGACGATTCCGGCAGATGCGTATGCCGCGCCAAACGTGTCACTGACGCTCATTCAGGAGGGAGCGGTCGGAATGGTCAAATACGACGGCGTCATCACCGAATATTTAAATCGGACGGTTTTCCACCTGTTCAATGTCTCGGTACCGGAGGGATACGTATCGCTCTTGTGGGACAACGGTTCGTCTATTCCCGCTTTCCGTTTCAATCTGGCGACCGTCGTGTCGTCAATCGTGCTGCTCGCTACCGGTGTGTTCACGATTTCGATTCCGGTGCTCTTTCTGACAACTTACGGTGTGCTCGTCCGTCTGCTGCTGCCGGTGTTTTTCGGCGGAACGGTCGGGCACGGTGACGTACTGCTGTCCTTTTTGACGGGGGGAACGCTTTTCTGCGCACTGTACCTGCTGCAGTGGTTCGGTACGGTACCGGCGACGACCGGCGGAAAATGCGTCTACGCGGTGTGCGGTGGCCTTATCGCATTTTTTGTTGCTGGATACGCCATCTCTCCGGTTGGCATGGTGTTTACGGTACTCATTACCGATATGGTGTCTGCGGTCATACAGGGCGCGGAAGATCGGCTCAATCTCCGGAAGACAAAACGATTGCTCGCTGCGTACGGGCAACAGGATACAGCCATATGACGACAAAACGACAGGCGACGCTCACGTTGGTCAAACAGTTTGGACTCGTTGCCGGGTTCTGTATCTGTTCGCTGCTGGTTATCGGCGTGTTGGTGCGCCTTTCCCAAAGTTCGTGGCAGAATAAGCTGCGGCTCCGCGTACAGGCTACGCTCGATGAAGCGTCTTTCGGCGAATGGATGGTCGGCCGCTTCGTTCCCATCGCTGCGCCGCTTTCACTGCAAGCAGCGTGCTATGCCATCTATACGGGCGCGGAGCCGAGCGGTCACTACGCGCTCATCATCCGCATACAGACGATCTATGGCCCCCTGCCTGCTGTTTTTCGCTACCACCGAGATGAAGGGGCAACATTCGTTGCCTTTTCGAATGTACACGGGCGCATCGCCGAAACCGTCAAAAACAATCCGGGCGATGCGCGCATACTGTATTGGACGCGACGCATCCCAGAACTGTTCGTCGGTGTGGAGGACGGGCGATGAACAGGCGTTCAGTATACAGGTACATGGCAGCAGCACTTATGATGATTGTTCCTGCGCCCGGTCGATTTGCGGTCGGTATATTGCTCGCCATAGAGTTGAATCTGCTGATGCTGACGGGAACCTATTTCCGCTCTGCTGTCTCACGGCTCCGGCTCGGATACATCAGCGATGCGCTCGTCATCTTGTTTTTGGTGTGTGCAACGATGTTCTACCGGCAGCTGCTGGTCATCATCATCCCGGAGGCGGCGCTGCAGCTGGGATTCATACTCTATCTGCCGGCGGTGTCGTCGTATTGCCTGGAAGGTATTTTCAGTGTAAAATCAGCACAGTTGTCGGAACGGCTGCCTGCATGTCTGCATGATAGTCTCCGCTATTCGCTCGGTATGCTCCTCTTTTTTTTGTTCCGCGATATTGCCGGCTACGGTACAATCAGCTATCCGACGACGCTCGGTATCGATGAGCTCGTACTGTTCGACGCGTCTCGCGTTTCGGCGTTTTCGTTTTTTGCGACGATACCGGGCACGCTCATAGTGCTTGCGGGAGCGGTTATTGCCGTTCTGTTCGTGCTGAATAAACGTGATATCGTTAGGCGGGCAGAACAGGAGGCGCTGCATGATTAATGCCTTTTTTTACTACGTCTTTTTTGCGTCAGCAGTGCTTTCGTACGGCATCGGAATACACCACACGATTGTTTCGCGGACGCTGTCATATAAGCGGGTGGCCGTCCTCGTCACAAAGCTGTTTTTTTCGATTGAGGGAACGACCGTCTTGAGTTGGCTGCTGATAGAACAGGTGCTTCTGCCGCTCAACCTGGCGGAGTTCTATCCGCTCATTGCACTGATGCTGTTTATTGCAGCAAGCGCATTTATGGAGATCATCATCCGCATCACGATTCGGCGGCGGATGGCTGAATACGCCGTTCCCTATGCCATCGTCCTGTTGGTGCTC
>JAFUFE010000058.1 GCA_017470085.1 Treponema sp. | reverse complement strand
GCCGCTGTAGCTCAGTTGGTAGAGCAATGGACTGAAAATCCATGTGTCGTTGGTCCGATTCCAACCGGTGGCAATGCAGTACGGCAGGAAATTCCTGCCGTTTTTTTTGTGCCGACGGCGGAGAAAAGCGGCACCAGCAGTTCCCGGTTGAAATAATTCTTGCATGACAGTGCAGGATTCTATATAATCAAGCATAGAATGAAATGGCTGTTACTTTTTGACGATGCAAAAAAAGCTTCAATGGTGCATAATTTTATCGCAGCGTGCGGTCCCAAAGACACGATCGTTGAATTCAATCTGGTGGGAATGCTGATAGATCGGCTTATACCGCTTTTAAAAGCATGTGACCATTGCGTAATTTTTTTTACCGGTGAAACACTCTTAGGCGGTGCGACTGCGTTTACAGCGGGATACTGCACGGGAAAAGGGATTGTCGTGTATGGTGTGGGAAATCGTGCGGTGCTGATGAATGCCGGAATTCCCGCGGTGGCGTGTTATGAAACAGAGACAGCGTTCTTTGACTATCTCCGAAAGTCGTACCGTACTCTACAGCGCGAACAGAATCGTTTTGATGCCTATCGGTATCTCTTTGATCACGGTGTTCCCTTTACGCCGGATTCATTCGCCTCGTGTATAACACAGGACAAGACTACGCTTTGCCATTACTTTGTGGTTGCCGGGATGGGGGTGAATGTTCGCACGAGCGACGGAACGCCGATGCTCAATGTGGCTTCGCGCGCGGAAAATATAGTTGTTGCGGAATGGCTTTTAAAGAACGGTGCAGACGTCAACGCGGTGTCGGATGACCGCGGCTATACGGCTATCATGGATGCGGTGTGGCGTGGAAACAAAGAGTTGGTACAGCTGTTCATCGACTGGAACGCCGAGCTCGATACCGTGAGCAAAGAAGGGCAGACCATGCTGGTGCTTGCCGTTGGAATGGGGCGCAAAGACATCTGCCAGATTTTGACAGAAAACGGTGAAAATCCCGATATCGAAGATGCGATGGGTATGTCAGCATATGCGTATGCAAAACTTTTTAAACGCGATGATATAGTCGCCATTTTGGAAGCGAACCACAAAGGCGACTAAGCGCATGGAACCAGTTGTAACGGTGGTATGTACAGGGGGGGGAACTGGTGGCCACATATATCCGGGACTTGCTGTTGCCGATGCGTTTCGTGCGCGTGCACGGGATGCAGGAGTTGCTGTCCGCATCGTCTGGATCGGCGCGGCGGTCGGCATGGATCGTGCCATCGTCGAAAAGAACAGCACTGCCGCTGGCTCGCTCGGTGCGGATATATTTTACGGCATTCCCGCGGGGAAGTTGCGCCGATATCTGTCGTTTAAAAATGTAACGGATATCTTCCGCATCGCCGCCGGTTTTTTTGCCTCGTTTTTTCTCCTGAAAAAGCTCAAGCCCGCTGTGCTTTTTTCCAAGGGGGGCTTTGTGAGCGTTCCGCCCTGTGCAGCGGCGCGAGTGCTCAAGATTCCCGTATACACACATGAGTGCGATCTGACGCCCGGACTTGCGACACGGCTCAACAGCAGAAGCGCTGCTCGCATCTTGGTATCATATGGGGAGACGGTTCCCCTTCTGCCACGCGGGGTGCGCGATAGAGCACTGGTAACGGGAAACCCGGTACGCGCGGTCTTTCACACGGCGTCTGCTACACGGGGATATGCGTTTCTCGGTATCACCCGATCGGATAAACCGGTTCTCGCCGTTCTGGGCGGCAGTTCTGGTGCACAGCAGATCAACACCCTGATTTGGGAGCAGCTTCCGTGGTTGACAGAACATTTTTTTGTTGTGCACCAGACGGGGCCACATGCCACATCGATTCCCGATCGACCCGGCTACAGCCATCATGCGTTTATACACGCGGAGCTGTCGGACGTGATCGCCGCAAGCGATGTGGTGCTCTCACGGGCAGGGGCAAATTCGCTGTGGGAGTGCGCAACGCTCGGAAAACCGCTGGTGTTGGTGCCGCTTGCCGGCAGCGGTACGCGCGGCGACCAAATTGATAACGCGCGCTATTTTAGCGACCGCGGAGCCGCCGTCGTGCTTGCCCCCGGTGACGTTGACGGGGAACACCTGCGGCGGTCATTAACTCGTCTGCTCGATGCAGCGGAACGCGCGCGGTACGGAGCTGCTGGTGCAGCACTGGTGCGTGGCAGCGCTGCCGCAGATACAATCGCTGGTCTGTTGTTCGATGCGGCAATTCACCGGCAGAACGAGGTAGCTGTATGACAGGAAATCTATTTGACCTCGTGTGCATCGGCATAATTGCAGTTTGCGTACTCATGGCGACGCTCCATGGCTTTGTCACGGAGCTGTTTGATAAACTCGCGTTTATCGGTGCACTCGTCGTGGCGGTTTTATTCACCGTGCCGTTTCGCCCCGCTGTAACCGCTTTCGTAAAAAATCCCGTAGTGGGAACCATACTCGCGTTTGTCATTATTTTCGTGGCAGTGTTTTTGGCGATAAAAATTATACAGGAGCTGTTAGTGCGGATATTCTCCGCGCACATTTTAAAGAGCCTTGATCATGCGCTCGGTTTTTTGTTCGGCATTCTGGAGGGCTGTATCATCGTGTCGTGTCTTCTGTATATCGGCGCTGTACAGCCGTGGTTCGACACCGATGCGCTTTTTTCCGGCAGTTTCTTTTATGCGCTGTTTACCGCCCTGTTTCCCGGCGTCTACGGTAGGGTGGGGGGGATACTATCCGATGTATGATAATGTGCTTTATCAACCGGCAGTCATGCAGCTGGAACAGGATATACAGCACGGTACCATGCCCGGCGCGCTGTTGTTTTCCGGAGCCGGCGGAAACGGTACGTTGACAGCAGCGCTTGAAACTGCGCGCATCTGTGCGTGTACGGAATCCCCCCGGGGGGAATGGCAGTGTGGGTGTCCATCCTGTTTGCGTCATAAGCAGCTCGCAGCGCACACTGTACTGCTGCTCGGCACGCGTGAGTGCATGCCTGAAATTGCTGCGTCGCGCCAGACCTTGCTGCGTGCCGCCCAGTTACAGCTGCCGCACTGTACGGCGGCGCGCTATCTTTTTATGCGGAGCGTCCGAAAATTGACCATGCGTTTTCATCCGATACTGTGGGAGGGGGACGATAAAGTCAGTAAGATCGCGCCGCTCGTGGCAGCGATCGATGAACAGCTTGAAGTTCTTGCGATGTCGCGTCCGCTTCCTGAAATGGATGACCTTGAAAAATGCACGGCGGCTATTGAAATGCACGCTGCACAGCTTGCAGCTGACTGGTTGCCCAATTCCATTCCCATTCGTCATATCAGGAATGCTGCCTGCTGGGCGCACATGGCTTCGACTGACGGAATGAAAACGTGCATCATAGAGCGAGCTGATTGTATGCTCGAAGGTGCACGAAATGCGTTGCTAAAAATCCTTGAGGAACCACCAGCTGGCGTGCTGTTTATTTTAACGGTTCCTCGCCGCGCTGCCCTTATGCCGACCATCTGTTCTCGCGTGCGCACGTATCAGTTTCATGCGCGAACCGGTAGCCAGCAGCACGAAATTATTTCCCGAGTGTTTCACGATGAGCATTTTTCGGGCACTATCGAAACTTTTTTTGAACAGTTTTTGCCCGTGCGCCCGGATGTAGTTGCGTCATGTGCCGCGGATTTTTTTTATCGCATTGCAGATAATCGCTTGCCGTCTGTTGAAGATGTGGTAAAAACCTGTGCCTCATTTGAACCCTGCCGGTTGTTCCGGATGTTTTTAGCAGCGCTTGCAGAACAGACACGGGCACTGCTGTTCACGCCGGCGGGTACGGCCGCTGCCACTGCAGTGATGGCGACGCTTGAGCAGTGTCTGCAAGATGTTGTACAGTACAACCAAACGCCGGCGTCAGCAATTGAAACGCTGGTGCGGTCGCTTTCAAAAATCAACCGTATGCATGGCGGTGTGTTTTCCTGTGCGGTGCAGAAGAGGGGTGCGTAAACCATGCGAGCACATGTCCGGCGAGTATTTGAAAAAGTTTCAAAACTTTCATCCGAGCAGGTTGAGGAGTTTGTCTCTGCTGTCGCAAAAGAAAACGATATGCTCGATTCAGTGATTGAGTCGCTTTCAACGGGTCTGGTTATCGTTGATGATGAGTGGACGCCGGTGTTGACCAACAAAACTGCGGAACGATTTCTCCCGTTTTCAGTTCATTCCGATGATGCCCGTTTTGAAAACACGCAACTGTGGCAGTTGCTCGATGATGAAACTATCGCTGCTTTTTTATGTGACTGTGCGGAGAAGAACAGAACAAATGTTTCCGATGAGTTTTCAACGGTTACGGCGTCAGGAAATGTCCGATTTATTATCATCACGCTACAGCCGTTGATCCAGCGGCAGGCAGTGGTCGGTACGATTATCACGGTGCTCGACATTACGGAAAAGCGCAATCAAGAAATTCTGCTGCGCCGCATGGAGCATTTGGCCGGGCTAACAAATCTTGCCGCAGGGATGGCACATGAAATAAAAAATCCGCTCGGTGCAATCAGTATCCACATACAGTTGATGCAGAAAGCGATCGCTAAAGCGCGCACGACGGACAACCAGCTGCCAGAAAAAAAATTCATGGAGCAGTATCTGGACATCATCAATGAAGAAATCGATGATTTGAATAAAACGGTCATGGATTTTTTGATGGCGGTGCGCCCGGTGAATGCCAAACTTGTTTTAGTTGACCCGGCGCGCATTCTGCAAGACATCACTGAGTTCATCGCGCCGGAGTTCATACGGTCGGGCATCATGGTGAACATTCAGCTCTGTAAGCAGCACGTCCGGCTACTCATCGATGAAAAGCTGTTTCGCGATGCGATTATGAATATCGCACAGAATGCGCTTGCCGCAATTCGAGAACGCTTTCCATCGTGCAGCAGTACCGGCGCGGATACGTCCCATTGTGCGGGACGGCTTGACTTTACGACGGTGCTCAAGGAAGATATCTACTGTATTGTCATTCAGGACAACGGCATCGGAATGTCGGAAGACGTTGTTGCGCGTATATTTGAGCCGTACTACACGACCAAGGCGAACGGCACCGGCCTCGGTATGACGATGGTGTATAAAATTATCAAGGAGTTTTCCGGCGACATTCAGGTGCAGTCTTGGCCGCACGAAGGTACCACATTCACCATAACGATTCCGGTACCGCAGACCGACCACAAGCTTTTGGCGCAGAAGACGGCGTCCGCCACCGGCGATGACGACGAACCAAAGATTGCAGATAAAATGGCGGCTGTATGAAGTTTACCGTTCTCATTATCGACGATGAAAAAAATATCCGCGAAGGCCTCGGCACAGCGTTTGAAATGGAAGGCTACACCGTCCGCCTTGCAGCAAACGGTAGGGACGGTCTTGCTGTCATCGCAAACGGTGGCGTCGATGTGGTTATTACTGATCTGCGGATGGACGGCATATCAGGAGAAGATGTGCTCCGCCGAGTAACCGCGGAGACGCCGGGCATTCCCGTTATCGTGCTCACCGGCCACGGCAGCATTGACGCCGCCGTCGATGCAATGCGATCCGGTGCCTACGATTTTTTGACAAAACCGATCAACCTTGACCGGCTGCTGCTTATCACGAAACGTGCGCTTGAAAGCAGGGAGCTTTCCCTCAAGCACCTTGAGCTGCAAAAAGAGATTGCGGGAAACATTCCGTTCGACACGATGATCGGTAAGAGCGCCGAAATGCGCCGCGTGTTTGAAATGATTAAAAAATCCGCTCCCGCAAAAGCGGCGGTGCTCATCACTGGGGAAAGCGGTGTTGGAAAAGAGGTCGTTGCCGATGCAATCCACCGTCTGTCGCCGCGAGCAAATGCTTCGTTTATCAAGGTGCACTGCGCGGCGTTGAGCGAAACTCTGCTTGAAAGCGAACTATTTGGACATGAAAAAGGTGCGTTTACCGGTGCAGATAAAATGCAGAAAGGCCGGTTTGAGCGTGCACACGGCGGCACGATCTTTTTGGACGAAATCGGTGAAATCAATCAGAGTGTGCAGATTAAGCTGCTGCGCGTTCTGCAGGACAAAAAATTTGAGCGTGTCGGCGGGGAGGAGACGGTCGAAGTTGACGTGCGCGTCATCGCTGCGACAAATAAGAATTTAGAGGCTGAGGTGGCAGCCGGCCGTTTCCGCGAAGACTTGTATTATCGCCTGAACGTCATCCACATAACCGTTCCGCCGCTCCGTGAGCGAAAAGATGATCTCCCGCTTTTCATCAATGCGTTTCTTACGGAGTACGCCGCAGAAAACGGCAAGGCAATCACCGGGATAGACAGCCGTGCGCGCACCGCTCTGTATAAATACAGTTGGCCGGGAAATATCCGCGAGCTCAAAAACTGCATGGAAAGCGCCGTCATCATGTGCAGCGGACGTAAAATTACGCTTGCCGATCTTCCGCCGACAGTGAGTGAAGCTACTGCAGATGAAACGATCACTATTCCGCTCGGAATGCCGATGGCTGATATAGAAAAGTTGGTCATTGCGGAAACGCTCGCAGCGAATCGTGGAAATAAATCGAAAACAGCAGATATCCTGGGAATCGGGCGGAAGACGCTGCACCGGAAACTGAACGGGTACGACAGCGTGGAAAATGAGCCGTCTGCTCCTGCGCCATAGGTGTGCTATCGCGCTCGCTGCGGCTGTTTTCGACCGCGTAAAAACTGCTTGCTGTGACGTTGTTTCGGAGCGGTCACGGTGCGCTCGCCGCCTGCTCTGCTAGCCACCGCACGATCACTTCATATGCGGCGATCAGTTGCTGCGCTTTATCCGCCGTGCCGCCGCTGTCGGGGTGCATGCGTTTGATTTTTTTGCGGAACGATTTCTGTACGACAGCGAGCGGAGCGCGTGGGGCAATCCCTATGAGCGCATACGCTGTGGCGACGTTCTGTGGGACTGGCGGCGTGTATCGGTATTCGCGGACGATTTCTCCGCGGCGAAGACCGCCAGCGGTCAATCGGTTGAACGCGTGCACCGCGTCATCCGGCGTGTGCGCACGGGACGCATTCAGTGGTTTTGCTGACGAATCCGAATCCGCTCGAGACTCGTGTGCTGGTTGTGCGCCACTCTGGCTGTTGCTGTGCTCGGCGCGCTCTTTTTGCGGTGCGCCGTCTGAATCGAGCATGTTCCGTAAGAGCGCGCCGAGCCGCTCACTGAACGCGGTTTTCTCTGCCATAGGCGGCTATTCATATCACCGTTCCGCTCGGTACGATCGCCCCTTTGCGGATAACGACGATACCATCTGCCACATAGAATATGCCGTGGTCGCCGTCGTCATAGTGGTTGCCACTGACGTTGATGGAACAGTTGTCGCCCACGTGTGCGTTTTTATCGATGATGGTGCGCGCGATGCGGCAGTTCTTTCCGATGCCGATGTTCGGAATGCCGGCCGCTTGATTTTCCGCCTTTGCCGCATCGTTCTCGTAGAAATCAGCCCCCATGATGATGACGCCGTCGAGTTCAGAGCCGGAGTTGATAACCGAACGCACACCGATGACGGAATTGTTCAGACAGCTTTCTGTGATCACGCAGCCTTCGGACGTTAGCGTTGCATTGATCTGTGCGCTGTTTATCTTTGACGGCGGCAGATTGCGCATATGTGTGTAAATCGGCTCGTCTTCGTCATAGAAATTAAATGCCGGATGGATGGTCGTCAGCTCGATGTTCGCGTCATAAAAACTGCGGATAGTTCCGATGTCTTCCCAATATCCGTCAAAGATGTACGAATAAATTTTTTTGTTGCCGATAGCCATCGGGATAATCTCTTTCCCAAAATCAGTATAATCGTTGTTGAGCACCTCATCCATAACCGGCGCATTGAAGATATAGATGCCCATCGATGCAAGGTATTCTTTCTCTGGTGGGAGCGCGCCGCGTGCGAGGGGGGGGATCTTCCACTCATCGATGTTCAGGTCGTGCGCTGGTTTTTCCATGAACTCGGTGATGCGATTATCTGCGTCTATCTTCATGATGCCGAATCCCGAAGCATCGCGGCGGTTCACGGCGGTCGTTGCAATCGTTACGTCGGCACCGGATCGCAGATGCGCCTCCATAAATGCGCGCAGATCCATGCGGTAGAGCTGGTCGCCGGACAGGATGATGTAGTGCGTGGGGTGCTGTGACCGAAAGTGGATGTGATTTTTGCGGACGGCATCCGCCGTGCCTTCATACCAGCTTTCATGTTCGAGCGTCTGTTCCGCTGCAAGAATTTCGACAAATCCTTGCGAAAATCGGTCGAAGTTGTATGAATTTGATATGTGCATGTGGAGCGACGCGGAGTTGAACTGCGTGAGCAGATAGATTTTTTTGAAACCGGAATTGATGCAGTTTGAGATGGGGATATCGACGATACGGTACTTACCGCCGAACGAAACGGCGGGCTTTGAGCGTTCTTTGGTAAGCGGAAAAAGGCGCGTGCCCTTTCCGCCGCCGAGGATGATGGCGAGTACGCCTTTATCCGTATCCTTATTGTACATAGGAACTCCTTATAGTGCACCGACAGAAAAACGTTCATTTCCGGGCGCTTAACAATTACAGTGCGCGTTTTGCGCACTCAAGGTTATAACAGGTTTTCGCCAGAAAACGCGCAGGCAAAACAGCATACCGTTCCGGTATCGTTCGGAAACCGCTCTTTTTGAAAAAGCTGTCGTTCAGGCAGTTTCAGTCGAACGTGCGCCGTTTTAAGGTAGCGGTTGAGAGTATTATACGCCGTACCGGAGCATTTAGCAAGTTTTTTCTTCTTTGATGCCATAAAAATAAAACCGTCCTCACGCATGATTTCAGCTCGAAAAAGGCTTTGATTAGCCGGTCCAACGGTGACGTACGCAACCAATCACCGTATCACAAATCTCGAAAACAGCACATGAAATGACAATCATACGACAATGAGGTATGCGAAAATATCACAAATCGTTGAGAGCGAAAAATTATTTTCTTGACATCACAGCGATCGGTGTTATAATAATGAGTCGAGGGTGAATAATTCCAACAATATCTGAAAAGCAGAGGTGACGTAATGAAAAGAATACCGGTCGTGATGAGTGCCTGTATCTTGTTGGTTTTCGGCTGCGCGCAGAACAGTAAAAGCGCAAGCGAAGTGCAAAAGATAATCGAACAAGCTGAAAACATGACGCTTGAAGAGCTTGCCCAAAAGGCGATTGAAGAGTCAAACGGCAAGACGTTTTACGGTGTGGGAAACTCAAGCCGCGGAAAGAGCGCACTGCCGCTTTTCATAGCGTATCTCAAGACGATAGATCCCCAGTACACGCTCAATTTTGAGTGGCAGCAGCCGAAGAACAACAAAATTTTCGACCAGCTCACGTCGGACAGCTTGAAGCAGACGGGCACCTTTGCCATGACGCTCATTCAGGACGGCAATCAAATCGAAAGCAAGATGGTCAAGACGGGTGTGCTTGATACCTTTATTCCCAAAGACTGGGCGGTTGCAAACGGCGTCTCTACACAAGGCGATTACCTTGCGCTCCAGACACTCAACAAAGTGTTCATGTACAACAATACGGGAAGCAAAACGTATACGAACTGCTGGGATTTCGTCGCGCCGGGCGAGCACGGGCTGTTTATGGATATCGATTCGGAAATCGTAGGTAAAAACTTTCTCTACATGCTCACCAAAAATGAATACGCACAAAACCTTAAAGCTGCGTTTGAACAGCTCCCCGCGGCCAAACAGGCGGCGCTTCAGGGAACCATAGATGATCTTGCCGAGGACGCAAAAAATCTCGGTCTCGGTGAAAACGGAAAATATGCGCTTGCGTGGATTAAGCTCTGGGTTGAAAGCTACAATGCGGTGGAAGACGACGGCCCTATCTGCAATACGCTCGTCAATAGGTCCGCCACTGACCAATTCGGCTTACTCGTGTATTCAAAGTTGCGCTCCGTTCAGGAGTCGGACAGCGTGTCGAAAAACAATGTGACGGTTGCCGCGTACCAAGACGGCTACGAAGGCATGGGCGGCTACGGCTATTGCCATTATCTCTTCGTTACAGATAACAGCCCGCTCCCGTGGACGGCGTGCGCATTCATTGCGTATATGACGTGTACGGTCGATGGATTTTCCGCGTGGGGAAAAGACATGGGTGGTTATTCGTCGAACGTAGTGGTAGCCAAAGGCACAGAAGCGCAGTACAACCACGCGGCTTCTGGCGACAGAGGGTACGACTGGTGGGTCGGCGAGGGTAAGCTCGTCCTTGAAGATCCCGAATACTGTGCAAACGTCGCGTTCACTGTGGGCTCGTGGATAGAACTGCTTTCAAAGTACAAGGGGCAGTGACAGTTTATGTGGACAGGAGCGTGCCGTCGCTGCGCTGCAGTAAGGCACGCGCGGCACCGTGAGCGGAAGTCAGTGACTGTGCTCGGGCGTTCTTTTGAGT
>JAFUFE010000057.1 GCA_017470085.1 Treponema sp. | reverse complement strand
TTTAAAATCTTCTTTTTCATACTCAGTATACTCTTTCTTATTTTTGCCATCTTTATTGGCACAGGAATATATAATAATCTTCGCCAGCATAAAGTATACAATAGACCGGCAAACAACATTGTTGTACCGTAATTATGATAAGCACATAAAAGAGCAAATCGAGAATGTTATCAGCTTGATTTCTTCATACGATGCGCTGGCCGAAAAAGAGCGTATTCCTCTTGCCGAAAGACAAAATGCTATACGAGAAATTGTTAGAGAAATACGTTACGGAACGGAAGGATATTTTTGGATTGATACATACGATGGAATCAATATATTGCTTCCACCGCAACCAGAAGTGGAAGGAACAAACCGTTTAGATTGGGAAGATGTAAACGGTTTTACTGTAGTAGCAAACTCGATTCAAATCGGGAAATCTGGCGGAGGCTACTTCGATTTTTGGTTTCCCAAAATGGGCTCCGATGAGCCAAAACCAAAACGTGGATATATAGCTCCGTTTGCACAATACCAATGGGTAATCGGCACTGGTAACTATATTGATGATATTCAGTACGAGTTGGAAAAAGAGCAACGAATGCTCTCCGAGAATTTTTACCACTCCACGATAAAAAATATCATTATCAGTGTGATTACCCTTGTATGCGTAAGTATTCTTTTTGTATTTTTTATGTTGAAAATATTCGTACGCCCGATTGTCCGTACTGCTGACAATCTGAAAAATATTGCTGAAGGCGACGGTGATTTGACGGTAACGCTCCCCGTTAAAGGAACTGACGAAATAGCGCAGCTCTCTGGCTCATTTAATAAAACAATGGAAAAACTATGCGCGCTGATAAAATCAGTGATAACAAATGCCGATACCATGCATCACATCGGAGGAGAACTTTCGGTGAACATGGAAGAAACAGCTGCATCGGTAAATCAAATCGGTACGAATATTACCAGCGTAAAACAGCAAACATTGACACAAAGCGCGAGCGTTGCCGAAACAGCATCTGCTGTTGAACAGATTATCCACACTATACAACAACTGAACAACAGCATAGAAAATCAAGCGGCAAGTGTAGCTCAATCTTCTGCCTCTATAGAACAGATGACTGCAAATATCGCTACAATCAATCAAACACTTGAAAAAAGCGATGAAGTGATTAAAAATCTTGTGTTGGCTACTGGCAATGGAAAAGACACATTGATTAATTCCAATAATATAACACAAAGAATCGCAGAAGAATCAGGTTCTTTGATAGAAGCAAGTGCCGTCATTCAGCATATTGCAAGTCAAACAAACCTGCTCTCAATGAATGCCGCCATAGAAGCGGCACATGCGGGAGAATCAGGAAAAGGCTTTGCCGTCGTAGCTGATGAAATCAGAAAACTAGCAGAAGAATCAAGCGTGCAGGGCAAAACGATAACAGCAACATTGAAAAATGTGAGTTCAGAAATAGAAAGCTTATCAATATCATCGAAAACGCTGGAAGACAAATTCACTATAATCTTTACGCTTGCTGAACAAGTAAAAGAGATGAGCACTCGATTAACCGAAGCAATGAAAGAACAGGGAAACAGCAGCAAAGAGGTGCTCGCAGCAATCAAAAACATCAATACCGTAACCATTGCAGTAAGAGATGGCTCTGCTGAAATGCTTAAGAGCGGAGAGCACGTAGCACAAGAAATGCAAACACTCGACGGCTTGACAAGAGTGATTACAGACAGCATGAATGAAATGTCAAGCGGTGCAATACAGATTACTAACGCGGTACAAGAAGTACATGAAATCACGCAAAAGAATAAAGAAAGCATTGAAAACTTAGTGCAGGAAGTAAATAAATTTAAAGTGTAATTTTTGCGATATTTTAGTGATAAACACACTACAAATGCCCTTGTAAAATTGTAACGCCGTCAGCGGCAAACTACTCCTATAGCAAATGACACGCATTTATAGTAAACCTGTTCGGAAACCTCAGTTTCAGAACAGATTACTTTGAAATGTGATGTTTTATTCCGTTACTGTATCATAGTTTTGGGATTTTTGCTATCTGACTCGTTAGTTTTTAGGAAATATATGATGATACTATTTTCGCTTATGCCGCCTATCAAGTGTTTTCATAAGGTGATTTTTGATTCGCGCGGACAGTTTCATATATCACTTCGTGATACAAACGGTGAAGACATTATTTTACTCGTCGCTTTGAGCACAGGCGAATGCCGTGATGCCGATCGAAACTTCGTTGTGAAGCTGCATCGTGAAAAGGGATGCAAGCTGCGTGACACGAAGTCACGCGGCTAATAGCACACATATTGTCCGTTTGACGCTTACTCGGTAACAGTGCGCACCACACGGAAGCCGAGTATACCATCAACGGTAAAATCTGGCGCAAGGTTGCCCCGATCGGCGACATTGGCATCTTCAATAAACGAACCACCACGAACCACGCGACCAGCTGTCACTACAGTCGGTTCTGTCGGGTCGGTTGCGGCATCTGCCGTGTAGTTGCCGTACCAGTCCCAGCACCACTCAAACACATTGCCGCTCATGTCGTACAGACCGTAGTCGTTTGGAAGTTTTGTCATTATGGGGTGCGTTTTATTGTAACTGTTGTTCATGCACCACGCGTATTCGCCGAGCTCACTTTCTGTTGTGGTGCCTGCCCACACGTCTTTGTCTGTGTCGGCTATGCTGCCGCGCGCGGCGTATTCCCATTCCGCTTCTGTCGGCAAGCGGTAGCCGTTTACATCCCAGTTGCACTCTACCTTGTTCCAGTCGTCGTCTTTGCTGCTTGGAATGTCGTTAAACTTGAGGTTTTTCCAATCAATTTCGTTGCCACCTTTTTTCACTGAATAGCACCGGTCAAAACCTTCGTCAATACTACGCTTATTGCAATACGCAATCGCCGCGTACCAGCTTACGCTTTCTACCGGCAGGTCGTCACCCTTAAACTCGCTCGGGTTGTCCTCTGCACCAAACACCGCCATCCATTCCGCCTGCGTCACTTCGTGGTTGCTCATCAAGAAGTCTTTGGTCAGTGTCACCGTGTGTACGGGGGCGTTCATCTTATCCCCCATTTGGAAACTGCCTTCGACTATGCGCACCATTTTCTTTTCGGGCGCACCGCTACCGCCGCCGTCCGTCGGGTGCTTGCACGAAACAAATGCTGCGAGCACACAAAGCGCGGCGAGCAGAAATGCGGCAGAAAGCGCGCGGCGCGTACGGGTGGTGGCACGCAGTTGTGGTGCGGAAAAAGCTGGCGCCGCGGCGCAAGGGGCAGCTATGCGAGAACGCGCGCCCTGTTCGGTGAACAAGCCTGTGTTCAGTTTTTCAAATTTTTCCATGAGTCATCTCCTTGTGTGATGCGCCGTGAAAGGCGACGCATTTGGCACGTCCCGCACGCGATGAGTTTCACACTGCTATGCTCTGGAAATAGGCGTGCGGGGTGTTCCACAAGGAAATATAATAGATTTTTTACAAAAAGTAAACACAAATTTATCTTTTGTTCATCATTTTCTTGTATTTTTTAGGGAAATGCGGTGGATATAACAGAACTTTATCGCGGTAGCAATCGCCAGCGTTGGTCAGCCGCGTGACTTCGTGTCACGCGGCTTTCTCGATTTTTCGTTCCGCGAAAAATCGGAGGCAATACCGCGCGTCCCTGCACGGGGGTTTGGGGGCGAAGCCCCAGGAGAAGGGGGAAGCGGACAAGCAACAAAGCGAAGAGAATCGGCACTGCTTGTAGGGACGATTCATGGAGCGACTTGCTTGGGAGCGAGGGGGAAGGCGTTCCCCCACATACGTTCCTGCCTTGTGAATAGTTTTGCAATGTGGTACGCTGTGCGGTATGACAGAAATTGCGTATTCAGATATAGGCGGCACGTATGAAGCCGCGCTTGCAAAGAGCCGCGAGATTGAAAGCGGCATTGCGTCACATCCAAAACAATTCCGCATGCTCACGGGCGACCGTCCGACGGGGCGGCTGCACATCGGCCACTATTTTGGCTCGCTGCAAAACCGCGTGCGCCTGCAAAATCTCGGCGTGCCGGTGATGATTTTGATTGCCGACTATCAGGTGCTCACCGACCACGACGCATACGACCAGATACGCGAGAACACCAAACAGCTGGTCATCGACTATCTTGCCGCGGGGATAAAGCCGAGCAGCGACGTGATTATCTATCCGCACAGCTACGTGCCCGAATGCAATCAGCTCATGCTGCCGTTTTTGACGCTCGTGTCAAACGCGGAGCTTATGCGAAATCCCACGGTAAAAGAGGAGATTCAAAGCGCGGGGCTGAACAGCGTCAACGCGGGCATGTATACGTATCCGGTGCATCAGGCGTGCGACATTTTATTCTGCAAGGCGAACGTGGTGCCGGTCGGAAAAGACCAGCTGCCGCATCTGGAAATCACGCGCACGATTGCGCGCAGATTCAACGAGCGGTACGCACAAAAGCAGCCGGTGTTTCCAGAGCCGTATGCGCTCCTTTCCAAAACGCCTGACATCAAAGGGCTCGATGGCAGTCAGAAAATGAGTAAGAGTCGAGGTAACGCGATTATGCTTTCAGCGAGCGAAGACGAAACTGCTGCACTCATCAAAAAGGCGAAGACAGACGCGGAGCGCACGATTACGTACGAACCGCTTCGCCGCCCGGAAGTGGCGAACCTTTTGATGCTTGTCTCACTGTGCACGGGAGCGGCGCCTGAAACCATCGCGGCACAAATCGGTGATGGCGGCGGCGGTGCACTGAAAGCGCTGCTCACGGAGGCGCTCAATGCGGCACTCCGCCCCTTGCGCGCGGAGCGGAAGCGTCTTGAAAAAGACGATGCGTACATCAGGCAGGTGCTGCTCGACGGCATACAAGCGGCACGCGACATTGCCTCGCAGACACTCGAAGAGGTGCGCTCTGCCATGAACATGGGAATATGAGCTGTGGGCGTTTGCTCCCGATGGGGCGCGAGGTGCGGTATTATGGCTGATTTTAAAAAGATGACCGCAAAAGACGGCAAGATGCTCCCTGCCGCGCGGTCAGGCGGCAGGCGTTTAGCTTGTGCTGTGCGTGTGGGCGACACCGTGATATGTACATGAGCGCGCCCGTGCCTGCTGTGCGCGTGGTTGTTGCGTGCAGCAGGCGGTGCTCGTGCACAATTTTCTATCCGTTATTGCACGTTTGCAGTGAAAAATTCCGCGATGTGCTCGAACGGGATTTTTGCAAGGTTGTCGTAGAGGTCGCAGTGGCTTGCACCAGGCACAATCACGAGTTCTTTGTTCGCTGCGTATTGTGAAGCTGCCGTCATGCTTTTGAATGCGTCTTCGCCCATGTAGCGGCTGTGCGCGTTTTCGCCGTGCAGCACCATAACAGCGCTACGGATTTCATCGACATATGCAAGCAGCTTTGTGTTTGCGAGTGAACTTCCCGCCTGCACTGCCCAGCCGTCGTTTGAATTGAGCGAACGCTCGTGATAGCCGCGCGGTGTCTTGTAGTATGCATGATAATCTTTGGCAAACTGCGGCGCATCATCGGGAAGCGGGTCTGCCACGCCGCCCGCAAGTGCGTAGGTTCCGCTCTTTGCGTCGACGAGCCGTTGTTTTGCGACTGCCTTGCGCATTTGGTGGCGCGATTCTTCGTTATCGCTCGCGTCGTTGTAGCCTTTTGCAGCGACGCGGCTTAAATCGTACATTGTGCTTGCAACAGTCGCCTTGATTCTGGGGTCTGCCGCCGCTGCATTGAGCGCAATGCCGCCCCAGCCACAGATGCCGATAATGCCTATTTTTTCTGCGTCTATGTTCTGCTGCACGGAAAGGAAATCTACTGCCGCCATAAAGTCTTCTGTGTTTATGTCGGGCGAGTTCATGTAGCGCGGAACACCGCCGCTTTCGCCGCAGTAGGACGGGTCGAATGCGAGCGCGACAAATCCCCGCGATGCCATGTGCATGGCGTACAGACCGCTCGCCTGCTCCTTTACCGCACCAAACGGGCCGCACACAGCAAGCGCGGCATTGCCAGTTTTTGCGGCACTCTTTGGCGCGTACACGTCGCCTGTCAATTCAATGCCGAAATGATTTGTAAAGTGCACTTTTGTGCGCGTTACGTTGTCTAAAAGCTCAAATGTGTAATGTTCGTTCATCTCTTTTTTCATACAGTACCTCTTGCAGTAAAGATAGCGCAATTTCGCAGAAATGATAAGCGTTAATCTAA
>JAFUFE010000056.1 GCA_017470085.1 Treponema sp. | reverse complement strand
GGCAGCGGAAGCTGTCTTTCCGGCGACTGCTGTTCCACCGGCGTACTTTTTGCGGTAATGTTTCATGCGCTCATCGAACGACATGCCTTCAAGTTTCTCCGCATCGGACTGCCGTACCCGCGACGGTGCCCGGCCGGATGCATCCCGCTCAAGCCGCCGCGCAGTGAGACCACGCCCGGCTGTTCGGTCGCGCCCCACACGAGTCCTGCCGCCGTTTTCTCGCGCTGTCCGACGAAACCCGTGCGCTTCACCGCGACCGTGCCGGTCGGCGCTCCGTTCCGAACGTCCATCGGTTTCCTCGTGCCAATTTTCCGTACGGATATAACGGCCGGCGCTTTTGTCTTCAACCATGAGCGACGGGTCAGCAAGGTTCGCGGGAATCGCCATCTCTATGTACCGCTCTATCGCCGGAAGGTTATAGACATCCTGCTCGCTGCAAAAGGTATACGCTTTGCCGGACTTCCCGGCACGTGCCGTGCGCCCGATGCGGTGCACATAGTTTTCCGCTTCGTTCGGCAGATCGTAGTTCACCACCATTGCAAGCTCTTCAACATCGATGCCGCGTGCCGCAACATCGGTCGCAACTAGACACGATGCCGTCCCTTTCTTGAACGCATCGATCACCTTGAGCCGTCGCGCCTGTGGCAGATCGCCGATAATGAAATCGCTGTGCACACCGTTAATCTTTAGCCGCTTTGCCACCACTTCGCACATGCGCTTCGTGTTACAAAATATGATGACGCTCTTCGGCTTGTCGCGGTCCAGCACGCCCAAAAGCAGCTTCATCTTGTCGTCGCTCGAAACGTGCAGCAGCTCCTGATCGATCTGGTCTACGGTGATATTTTCCGACGCTATTGTGATTTCCTGTGCGTTCCGCGTGTATTCCCACGCAAGGTTTTTGACATAGGTGTTGAGTGTGGCAGAAAAAAGCATGGTCTGCCGTTCTTCAGCGGGCGGCAGCACCGTCAATAGCTGGCGCAGATCGGGATAAAAGCCCATATCGAACATGCGGTCGGCTTCATCGATCACTAAAAAACGAACGGCGCTCAAGTCGAGCTGTCCGCCTTTTTCCAAATCTATCAGGCGTCCGGGAGTGCCAACGATGATGTCAACACCGTTTGAAAGCGCCTGTATCTGCTTCTCATAACCGACGCCGCCGTAAAAGCTGTATGCAACGAGTTTCGTCGCACTGGTCAGCGTCCGCGCTTCTTCCTCAACCTGTACCGCAAGTTCCCGCGTCGGCACCATAATGAGCGCCTTTTTTCCCTCCATCGAGCGGTCGGTGAGCAGCTTCTGTATGATTAAAACCAAAAATGCCGCCGTCTTTCCCGTGCCCGTTTGGGACTGCACGTAGACGTCCGCACCACTTTGTGCGGTTGTAAGCACCGCCTCCTGCACGGGCGTACACGTTACATATCCTGCCGCGGAAAGCCCTGCGAGCAGCGCCTCGTGCACATGAAATTCAATAAAATCCATAGATAGTCATTGTATACTTTTTGAGATGTCGTGTATAGCCGGTACTCGCACGCTGTGGACAGCACAGGGCACTGGTACAATACTCAACATCTACCGTTTTGAAACAGCACAAACGATTGCGTTCCTGCCGAGAGCGTGCCCGCTTATATGCGAAAATATCACAAATCGTTGAGAGAGCGTGCCCGCCGTATTGACTATTTTCAGCCGACGCGATAGTATAGGTGCATTCTATTTTTTGGAGGTCATTTTTGGCTCGGAATCAAACATCGGCACAAAAACGTTTTGCCCAAAGCGAAAAACGGCGGCTTCACAATAAAGCGATTAAATCCCGCTGCAAGACCGCGGTCAAACATTTTGTAAAAGCGGTGCAGGCAAAAGATCAAAAAGAAGCGGATGAGCGTTTTCGGTTGATGACAAAAGAACTCGACACCGCTCGCAACAAGGGCATCCTGAAACTGAATGCCGTGGCACGGAAAAAATCGCGCATGGCACATCTGTACAATGTAACCTTTACCGCACCTACGGCGAACTGAACGTTTCAATATAGTTCGACATCACCAAACATCCGGCAAAAGCGAAATGGCCGGATTCTTCTACGCGCATAGTGTAAGTGAGGGGGAATCTTTGTGCGCAAAATCACCAAGGCTGATTTAGTTGATGCCGTCTACGAAGAGACGGTCGTTGAACGGAAAACCGTCCAACAGGTGGTTGAGCAATTTATCGATGCAATAAAAAAATCGCTTGAGGCAGGCGCAACGATTGAACTACGCGGCTTCGGTACGTTTGAACCGCGTCTCCGCAAAGGGCGAAAACGCGCGCGGAACCCACGGACAGGGGAATCGTTGAGCGTTGAACCACACTATATCGCGGCGTTCCGTCCCGGACAGGAATTAAAACAGACGCTGTGGAACCTTTCCCCAGAAACATGATACATGCCCTTCTGGCAGCAGCCGGTATCGGTGCCTTTGCGCTTTCACATCCCGGTCTGTTCTCAGGTAGTGGCATACCCCTTATCGCCTGGATACAGTATGTGCCGGTCCTCTCTCTGGTTGCCCGTTCACGCTGGCGGCACGTGTGGCTCTGGGGCGGTGCATACGGAACTGGTTCATTTGCGCTCTATGCATTCTGGATGTTCCGCTCTCACTTCATCGGATTCATCGTCGTTATATGCAGCTATTTCTTTTTTTATGCGCTGCTGTTCCTCGCCCTAAAAAGCACGACCGTATTCTTTCCACGACAGTGGACTCTGGTAGCGTGGTTGCTCATCGTGAGTGCAGAATACATACGGACGATCGGTTTCTTGGGCTTTCACTACGGGGTGACCGGCTACACGCAGTGGCAGTTTCCTCGCCTGATCAGTGTGAGTCGGATAACCGGCGTGTGGGGAGTGTCCGCGCTCGTCATCCTTTGCTCCGTGCTGGTGTTCCGTATAGGCGGCTCGCTGTATCGTGCCGTGGCAGACTTTTCGGAACAACGTTTTCGGCAACCGTTTTCAGACAGCGCTCACGGCCGTTGCCCAGAAACACGGTGGTGGCACCGCGCTGCACGCAGCGGGAAAACGGTCGCACGGGAACAGGGAGCGCTACTCGCCCTATGCGCCTTGTTCGTGGGAGCCGTCTGGTATGCCGGACGCATCCCGTATCAGTCGGATGAGTTTCCCGCCGTCCGGGTGGCAGCGATTCAGAACAACGCCGACCCGTGGCTCGGTGGCCTTTCTGCGTACCATGCTGATGTTGCCACGCTCATGGAGGTGACCGACCGCGCGCTTGCAGCAGATACAGCGATACGGCTCGTGGCATGGCCGGAAACAGCGGTCGTGCCGTCAGTGCTGTTGCACTACGCGAACCGCCACGATCGCGGACGCTTTGAACTCGTACGGCAGCTTTTAGAATACATCGATCAAAAAGATGCTGTATTCGTTATCGGTAACGACCACGCGGAATTGGATAGAGACGGCCGGCGTACCGACTACAACAGCGCGCTCGTCTTTACGCCGCGGGTAAACACCGTGCCGCCGCATCCAGACAGATACACCAAACAGCATTTGGTGCCGTTTACAGAATATTTCCCCTTCCCTGAACGGTTTCCCTGGCTCTATCGAAAACTGCGCTTGGGTAACACCCACCTGTGGACACCGGGGCATGAGTGTACGGTATTTCACGCCGCGGGGCTGCACTTTGCAACACCGATCTGTTTTGAAGACACCTTCGGCGACGATATGCGCCGCATGGTTTTAAACGGCGCACGAGCATTCATCAACCTGTCGAACGATGCCTGGTCAAAAAGCCGCGCCTGCCAGAATCAACATGTGGCGATGGCTGTATTCCGTTCCGTAGAAAACGGCGTACCGACGGTGCGGAGCACGGCATCAGGAGAAACGTGCATCATCGCACCCGACGGAAGGATTATCGAACGGCTCCCACCGTTTGTTGCCGGTTCTGTCATCGGAGACATTCCGGCGTTGCCGGCCGACATGCGCTTGACATTCTATACGCGGCGGGGAGACTGGTTTCCGCACCTGTGTATGCTGATCATCGGTGTGCTCGGATGCGGGCGTGGCATCGCTGCCCTTGTCCGAAAGAAGCGAATACGGTAAGATGGCCGTATGGCACATGAAACACCCAAAAAAAATGTCACCATCTTTGGGCCGGAAACGGAATTCGACGGCACGCTCAGTTTCACGGATGATTTGATTATCACCGGACAGTTTAAAGGCACCATCACAGCGAGCGGCAACCTGACGATTGAAAAGAATGCCGTCTGTACCGTCGACTCGATAGCGGTGCAGTCCGTCGTCATTGCCGGAACTGTACGGGGTACCATCACCGCACATGACCGCATTGAAATGTGCAGCGGCAGCACCGTAACAGGTGACGTCTCCTCTGCGCGTCTTCGTATTGCGAACAACGTGGAATTCAACGGGCACGTCACCATGATAGACCGGATGCCGGAGACGGATCTGTTTTTGACGGCGTCTCCTGAATTCAAGCGTGCCTTAGTGCTCTATTCCGATACAATAGAATGACCATTTCTTAACATGCAACAATGAGCACACCGTCAGTTGCACACGGTGTCGCAGCGGCGCAGCTGCACAAAGTACACACGCGCCTGTACGCCCGCACCTGAAACGAGTTTCTGACACGAATTGCAGCGAAGCTTCAAGCGATTTGCAGCGGAGCTTCACGCACACTCAAAGTGAGAAACGCACGCGCTCACCGACCGGTGCGTACGTTTTACGGAGCAAGCGTGAGCAGTCTCCCTGACTGCCGTATAAAGCCTTCCTTTTTCAGCTGCTCTATAGCGGTAAGCAACCGCGCCATATCGATAGTTTCTTGCCGCGCAATGTGTGCGGGCGTCAATGGCTGTCCGCGTGACAGGCACCGGAGAACTGCCCCACGCGCCTCACGGAGCGACCCCGAAAATCGTGACTGCTTGGCGTACGTCGTGCTATTACGCGACGGATTGGGAAACTGCTTTTTGATGTAGGCGCCATAATCCATGAGTGCATAGTACCATTCACGGGGATTGGTCGTATCGACGGTTTCGGCGATGAGCGGCATTATAGCTGCGTCGCTGACGGGAACATCACTGTCACTGAAAAACGAATGGATAAACACCGATCGGATGTTCGTCTCAATGAAAATCTCCGGCTTGTTGAACGCAAACGTCGCAATGGCACGGGCGGTATACGGCCCAATTCCCGGTAAGGTTTCGAGCGTCGGCACGTCATCGGGAAACACCCCTGAAAATTCGGTGACAATTTTTTTACACGTTTCGTGCAGGTACCGCGCACGCCGGTTATAGCCGAGCCCATTCCAGCAGGCGATGACAGCGGGAAGCGGAGAAGCAGCACATGCGGCACAGTCAGGAAATCGCTCGTGCCATTCCCGGTACTTCGGCAAGACGCGTTCCGTCTGTGTCTGCTGCAGCATCATCTCCGATACATAGATTGCGTACGCGTCATTTGTTTCGCGCCAGGGAAATGAACGGCCGTGCGCTCTGTAATAGGCACGCACGGTGCGTTTAAAAGCTGCTGTCGTCATCACGACCGCCCACTGCAGCCGACGTGTCGAATGTACCTGATAGAATTCTTGCTTGACCGCATCGAAATGGGAATCATCGCTTCGTTCATCACACGAGAGTACACAGCTGTCGTTTCCCGGCACTGGTCAGTCACGGCGTTCCACCAAATGCCGCCGGTGCAACTCTGCAAGAATATGCGCAACGATTTGCTCCGGTGTATATTTTCCGGTGTCCACGATGCAGTCTGCCACCGAAAAATCATTATTGTCAATATGGTAAAGCCGCTGATAGCGTTTCGTATCTTCTTCATCGCGCATCGCAGTGAACGCGGCAATCTGCTCGATGCTGCCGCCTTCACGGGTGTAGATGCGCTCTGCACGCGTTGTGGCGTCCGCCTGAAGGTACACCTTCAAGTCAGCGGCAGCGAGCATCCATATGGCAAGCCGGGAGCCAAGCACGCACGAGCCACGCAGCGCAAGTTCGACCTGCCGCGTGTCAACCGTTCTGTCGTAACTGTCGTCAGTTTTGGCACATTCGATAACATCTGCAAGCGACACGCCGCGCTCGGCAGCGAGCTGCCGGAAAGTGTAGTTGATGAGCGTAATGCCGAGTGTTTCGGCGAGCAGCGAGCTGACCGTGGTATTACCGCACCCTGATTTTCCTGAAATTGCGAGGCGAAGCGTCGCTCCCTGAGGAACTGTATACATTAGTGCTCTCCTTCATAATCATTCTCATACGATACCAGCAGACAGTGTACTTTTTACCATCGCGGGATCCGCTCGTCTCTGTGCCGACTGGCCGGATACTCGGGCGTTACCCTCACGTCAGATCATCGTCACTCTATATTCCGCGCCTGTTCGCGAATATTTTCAACGGCATCTTTTGCAGTGACAATAACCGCATCGATGTCTGCAAACTGATTTTTGCTGCCGATCGTATTTATTTCACGATTTATTTCCTGACAGATAAAATCGATTTTTTTCCCCGGTGCTGCGCTGTGCTCGATTTCATGGCGTAGCGCAGCGAGATGACTTTGCAGACGAACAATCTCCTCATTAATCGTGTACCGCACGAGCAGCGCGGCAACCTCATTCAAGATGCGCTGTTCGTCAACATGCGCTCCGACAAGCTCGTGAAATCGGGCAGAAACCTGTGTCTTAAAATGCGCTTCCATATGCGGCTGCCATTGCTGAAATGTACGCGCACACTCATCGAGCGTATTGAGCTGTGCGCCGATGTCTTCGGCAAGGTGGCTGCCCTCTCGCTTTCTGTCTGTGCACAGCGTCTCGAGCGCTTTGGTAAACGGCGGCGCGATAAGCGTCCAAAATTTTTCGACATCGTATGTTTTATCCGTCACCAAAACACCCGGCTGGGCAATGATGAGTGAAAGCGGAACGGGAGTGTCAGGCTGACCGAGCGCCGCTGCAATCTGTTGTGCGGCGCGCGCATACGACCGCGCCGCCTCGATGTCAGCACCGATTGTCTCCGATGCGTGCGTCTCTTTGACGCGTACCACTATATCGACTTTTCCCCGAATGATTTTTTCAGCGATACGCGATCGGATGCGCCCTTCAAGAGCGTTGAGAAACGGCGGAAGGTTCACCGAAATATCTAAAAAACGCGCGTTTACTGATTTGATTTCAACGGAGATCGATTCTTCCTGCCCGTGGGTTTCTTCGTGGGCATAGCCAGTCATGCTCGTCATACACGCACTCCTTCCGCTGCCGCACTACAGAGCGCTTCGCCGAGTTTCCAGTTGTCGCCGGCTCCCATGGTAACAAATACATAGCCCGAGCGGTACCCCTCCGGGGGGGAAGAAAACGTTGCGGTCAAAAAATCGAGCGCATCGAGCGGCTCTTCAAAATAGTAGGCATGTTCATGCAGCGCCTGTATCTTCTCAAACAGCGCCTTTCCCGTCACCGGCACGTTCCCGTCCGTGCATTCCCGCGCCGAACCATAGATTTTGTGCGTGATAACGATGTCCGCATCGGAAAACGATCCGGCAAATGCGTCAAGCAAGGCGGCAGTCCGCGTGTAGGTGTGCGACATAAAATCGACAACGAGTTTCCGGTCAGGATAAAACTCGCGGAGCCCTGCGAGCGTCGTTCGTATCGCGGTGGGATGGTGCGCGTAATCATCTATCACTATCACTGATGTACCGTTGCTGTTCACTGTCCCGACGATTTCGGTACGCCGCTTTCCGCCAGAGAAACGCAGTATGCCGCGGCGAATCGCTGTGATAGAGCGAGCAGGTGCCTTCCCTGATGACTTTAAAAGCTCGCAGACGAGTGCAGCCGCGGCACAAGCATTGCGCACCATATGTTTTCCGGGGACACGCAGCACGCATTCACCGAGCGCTGAAAGCGTAAAGGTCTGCGTACCGTCTGCGCTTGTACCAAACACCAGCCGATAGTCTCCCTCCGCCGTCTCGCCGTACGGCAGCAGCTCGATGTCAGGGCGCTGTGCTCCGGCGCGATCTGCCGTTTCCCGGCAGCCCGCGTCATCCGCGCAATAGATGAGCCGGCCGTGTTCCGGCAACAAACAGATAAATTCAACAAACGCGCTGCGGATAGATTCGTAGGTCGGATAATAGTCCTGATGATCGCTTTCCACACTCGTCAGCACGACGATCTGCGGAGAGAATGCACAAAAATGCCGGCGATATTCGCAGGTTTCTGCAACAAAAATACTGTTTGTGCTGGCAGAAAACTGCGGCGTCGTCAGAACACATGAACCACCGAACGAGGTAATACTCGATCCGGCGAGCACTTGGGCATCGAGGTCAAGTTCTTGTACAATCGTTCCCACAAGCCCGGTCGTGCTCGTTTTGCCGTGTACGCCGGCAACAGCGCAACCGTACTCCCGGCGCGAAAGGCTTCCGAGCGCTTCTGCGTACAAGAGGCACGGCAGCCGCCTGTTCTGTGCGGCGATAAGGTCAGGATTTGTCTCCTTGCTGTATGCGGCGGAATAAATAACGTACTGGATGTTCGCCGTGATGTTGCTTTCACTAAACGGCAGCACGCATATTGAATATTTTTCCAGTATGGCGTCCGTATAAAACCGTTCGGCCACATCGCTTCCGGTGATAATCGCCCCCCGTGAATAAAACAGCTCTGCGAGCGCCGTCATGCCGGTCCCCTTGATGCCGACAAAATGGATATTGACACCTGCAAGCGATTCTGGCAATGCAATGGCTGGCATGCGTGTATACTATCTCATTGCGCCGTAAAATTCAACGCTAAACAGCCAGTAAAAAGTCATATTTTGAAAAAAAATGTTGCAAAATTTATCGCTTCCGTTTATGATAGCACAGACACACTGTATGTTGTCCCACATTACTTCATTCACTTGAGAGGAAAAGTTATGGCAGAAACAAAGAAATCACCTGCTAAAAAATCTGCGCAGAAAAAAACGGCGGCAAAGAAACCCGCTGTGAAGAAAACGACAACCGCGAAAAAAACAACCGCACAGAAGTCGGCGGCAAAAACAAAAACAGCAGCCGCAAAAAAGACCGCGGTCAAGAAACCTACAGCTAAAAAGCCGACCGTGAAAAAGACCACAGGAGCGGCAACAAAATCTGTCGCACAAAAAACGACGGCTAAAAAGCTGGCCGCACAAAAAGCATCGGTAAAAGCTGCACCGAAAAAAACAGCACAGACCGGTACGATTGACTTTGTTGCCGAGATGTTCAAACGGGCAAAAGAGTACCAGAAACGGTTGGTACTCCCCGAAGGAACGGAAGAACGCACCGTACAGGCGGCGGCAAAAATCATGTCGAAAAAGCTCGCAAAGGAAGTCATTCTGATCGGTAATCCTACCGATATCCAAAAGGTGGCAGCGGCGAAAAAAGTCTCCTTGAACGGCATAACAATTGTACAGCCGGCAACCTATCCGTTCATCGATGACTATGCGCAGACCTATTTTGAGCTCCGCGAAGGGAAAATCAATAAGGCGACAAATCAGCCGGAAGTTGCTGATACGGCCGCAGCAAAAGAGTTCCTTATAAAAGATGCTATCAGCTTTGGCGCCATGATGGTGCGCAAGGGACACGCGGATGCACTTGTCAGCGGAGCACTCGCTGCGACGGCGGACATGCTGCGTGCAGGACTGAAGGTCATCGGAACGGAAAGCAAAACCGCATCATCTTGTTTCGTAGTCGACACGCATAATCCGAAATGGGGACACAAGGGGCTGATGATTTTCTCCGACTGTGCGGTTGTCCCTGCTCCGACGGAAGATGAACTAGCAGACATTGCGATTGCAGCGGGAAAATCGTGTACGGCGCTGCTCGGCGCATCTCCGGTAGTGGCACTGCTATCGTTTTCAACGAAGGGCTCGGCACAGCACGAAACCGTCTCTACGGTACAAAACGCGCTGGCAAAAGTCAAGGAAAAGGCACCGGAGCTTATCATAGACGGCGAGCTCCAGGCTGATGCAGCGCTCATCCCCGAAGTGACTGACAAAAAGGCTGCCGGCAGCCCGATACGCGGCAAAGTGAACACCATCGTATTTCCAAACCTTGCGGCGGGAAATATCGGCTATAAATTGGTGCAGCGCCTCGCTGGAGCGGATGCATACGGTCCGGTACTACAGGGATTCAAAAAGCCGTTGAGCGATTTGTCGCGCGGATGCTCGGTTGAAGACATCATCGTTACCGCAGCGATCACGCTCGTGCAGGCGGGAAGTACGGACTAACCCGTGTATTTCCCCTGCCGAAACGCAGCTCTCCTGTGCTGTTTGGTCTTCATGACGGGGTGCTCATCGCCTCCGCGGAAGACCGGCGCACACCGATCGCCGGAGCGGGAACCACTGCGGCTGACGCTTTTATTTGCTGGCGATATCATGGCGCACAAACACAATTATACGCACGGAAATTTTTCAAATATCTGGGCTGATATCGCTCCGCTGTGTCGGACAGCGGATTTTTCGTTTGCAAACATCGAAGCACCGGTGGCAGACAGCCGTGACTGGCAAACGTATCCCGCTTTTAACATGCACCACGAATATCCAGAAGCCGCCATCGCCGCTGGCTTCAATGTGTTCTCGTTAGCAAACAACCATTCCAACGACCAAGGGCGCGACGGCATCATACAGACTGGAAAGTGGGCAAACAAAATCCAGACAAAGACCGCCGGCAGTGAGCGACCGGTCTATTTTTCCGGCATTCGAGACAGCGGTTCAACTGAAATTCAATACGTCCATATCTCAAACGATTCCTGGTCGCTGCTGTTCTGTGCGGTGACCGAAATACTGAACAGTCCGCAGCACGCAGCGCTCCTCAACTATGTACGCCCCGTCGCGGATGACCGTGCTGCGTTCTGCGAAACCATTCGCGCGTTGCGTGCTGAACAGCCATACGACCTGATAATCATATCCATACATTGCAATGTCCCCGAATATGTGCAAACGATACCAGAGACGGAGCGGCAGTTCTATCATATGCTGCTCGACGCGGGCGCAGACATCGTCTGGGCAAACCATCCGCATGTAATCCGTCCCTGGGAAAAAATCGGCAGCGCGGCAGATGGTATTCCCACAAAACTCATCATGTACGCCAACGGGAATACTATCAGCGGCCAACGACGCGCACCGAATTTTGTCAATCCGCAGGACAGCTGGGATAACACGGGAGACGGGCTACTGCTCGCCGTCTGCTATGAAAAGGAAACAACGGCAGCACAACCGGTTATAACGAACATCACTCCGCACTTTATCACAACATACATCACCACCACGCAGCAGCCCGTCATTAAAAAACTTGACGATGCGTTCATCGCTTCTCTCCATGATGAAGAGCGTGTTGACTGGGCAGCTTACCTCGCGGAACGGAAGAAAATTGCAGAGACCGTACAGGAAATCACGCTATGGCAATAGACTATCAGGCGCTCCCGGTATACGAACAGAAAGAGCGCATTTTACAAACGCTCGCGGCGCATCAAGTCATTGTCGTGCAAAGCCCCACTGGTTCAGGAAAGACGACGCAGCTGCCCGTCATTCTTTATGAAGCCGGCTACACGGATACCGGCATTATCGCCGTCACGCAACCGCGGCGGATTGCGGCGCTGTCAGTGAGCGAATTTATCGCAAAGCAGTTGCACACGACTTATCCGGGGCTCGTCGGCTACAAAATGCGTTTTGAAGACAAAACAGACGCATCCACAAAAATCAAAATCATGACTGACGGTATTCTGCTGCAAGAGCTCAAGCTTGATCCGTGGCTGTCCCGCTATTCAGTGGTCATGGTCGACGAAGCACATGAACGCAGCTTAAACATAGATTTTGTTCTGGGGTTGTTGAAACGAATCGCACGAGAGCGGAAAGATTTTAAGATTATCATCTCTTCGGCGACAATCAACGCAGCCATATTCTCCGCATATTTTGACAACTGTCCTATCGTAACGATAGATACAGTCACCTATCCGGTTACACTGATATACGATCCGCCTGTCGTCCCGGTGAGCACGGTGCAGGAAGCTGCCGCCGATGCGCTCCTCACCAAGATTGAGAACATCATCGGACGCGTGCTTGCCAATGGAGATGAGGGGGGGATACTGGTTTTTCTGCCCGGTGAAAAAATTATCAAAGACTGCCTGTTTCGTCTGACACATGCACATTTTGCGCGACGGCTTCATATCGTGCCGCTCTACGGACGACTCCCGAAAGAAGAACAGGAACGGGTGTTTGACTCCCCCCCTCACGGTAAGAAAAAAGTAGTTATAGCAACAAATATAGCGGAAACATCGATAACTATAGCGGACATTACAACCGTGATTGATTCAGGGCTTGCAAAACTGAATTTTTACAATCCGCACACGTTTACTTCGAGCCTTATCGAAACTCCTGTTTCAAAAGCATCGTGCGACCAGCGGCGCGGCCGCGCCGGCAGAACGGCGCCCGGTACCTGTTACCGGCTGTATCCACGGAAAGAATACGACACACGACAGCAGTACACCACCGAAGAGATCTACCGCACTGACCTCAGCGAAGTTGTACTCCGGATGGCAGAACTCGGCATCACACAGTTTTCAGAATTCGATTTTGTCTCTCCTCCGGGGCAAGAAGACATTGCCGGTGCAATCGACACACTCATGATGGTGCAGGCGCTCAACCGTGACCATACGCTGTCAGACATCGGGAAGTTGATGGTACTGTTTCCGCTTGCGCCGCGCACGGCACGCATCATCGTCGAAGCGATCATGCGCTATCCATCAGTGATCGAAGAAGCGATAACTGCGGCGGCATTTTTGTCCGCACACTCGCCGTTCATCCTCCCGCCAGGAGAAGAGATGCGCGCGCGCGCTGCACATCACCGCTACAACGATATACAAGGCGATTTTGTCTCCTATTTGCATCTGTTCCACGACTACGACAACGCTGGCAACAAAGAACGCTTCTGCCGCGTGCAGTACCTTGATGAACGCGTCATGGCAGAGATAAAAAACATCACCGTGCAGCTTGCAGAAATCGTCAGCAGTGCGCATATTCCCCTGGGAAACGGCGGCAGCATGAATGACTATCTGTGTTGCATCGCAAGCGGCATGATTCAGTTTGTCTGCATCCGTGAAGGACGAGAAAATTTCAGAAGTTTGACCGCGGATCATATCTGCATTCATCCCGGATCACATATGTTCCGGCAAGATCCGCTCTACATTGTTGCCGGAGAAATCGTCCGCACGTCTCGCATGTTTGCGATGAGTGTCTCTCCGTTGACGCGATCGCTATTGGAACAGATACAGCCAGGACTTGAACAGTCTCTTTCCAACAGACGGCAAAGACACAGAACCGCGCTCACGGAAAAAACTGAACGGCTTAAAAAAGATGCGCTGCACACACCGCACATAACAAAAGAGACACGAGAACCAGCCGGTACCGCCGCCGCGCTCTGTATTGGCAGTAGCAAGTTTGCCATAAAAAAAATCAAGGGCAGAAAACAAGCGATTCTGCCGTTCAATGACTTTCTCGCGGCCATCACGCGGCCGGAAGAAGCAGAACGCACCTTTGACGATGATCTCTTTGGAAAAATCGTCTTCCCGAACGGATACAGTCTCCTTGCAGGCGAAAAACTGACGCTCATTGCGCACCTTGCCCGCAGCCTCACCATGACGCCGATCGATGCGGCATGCTGGAAACACAGCAATTTCACCATTCACGAATCAGCGGGTTTAGAACAACTGGTTACAGCACTCGACACAGTACTGCGGGTCACCGTCGCAAAAAAGCAGAGTAAAGAATACGGTTTTATATGTCTGTTTACCGATGGCCGCGGAACGTACTGGTTTAAAGTGTCGCGTGGTTTTTTGACGGCGCTCAATGAAAGCCTTTCTTCACTTGAACAGCTCATCGACGACGAAAAGCTGTACTGCACAGATGCTCACCGAAAAAAAATCAACACGCTCTATCGTATGCTCAATTCCCTGTATCGCTAACTTTTGCGTACGTTAATCGGTTATTCCGAGAATACGCCGCGCCATCTTTTGGTTTGCGCCGGCACGGTTGTTTTCTGCAAGCGAGCGCACCGCTTCTTCCGCGGCGGGAAATCGTTCCGCGCGGTAGAGCTCAAGCCCAATCGCTACGGTAGACGCATCGCTTGACGCAAGGTATGCTGCGCAGATACTTGCAAATGACGGTCGTGCGTATTTTACGAGCGCCTTTCCCAAACTGTAGCGCAGTGGTTTACGGCGGTCGTCACGCACAACGTCCGCTGCAATCGCGAGAACGGCATCCTCCCCGCGTTCTGCTTTTAAGAGCGCTTCTGCCGCCAGCGCTTTTGCGCTGTCACTTTTTTTGCTGTCGGTCAATACGTCCGTCAAAAACGCGTTCCCCTCCGGCGTGTTGAGTGCAGCGATAACCGGCCAACACTCTTTTTTGACGACCGCCTCTTTGTCGTGTTCAGCACGGTACAGCACAGCAGGAACTGCCTGCACGATATTCATTTCACCGACCGCCTGAATCGATTCAATACGGACACGGTAGTAGTCATCACGGATGCCCTGAATGATGACTGCTATTGCCTCGTCGTTGTCAGGGAAATTGCGGAGACCTTTTATGACGTACTGCCGTAAATTCGGATCGGCCGCTTCAAACAGCCGTACAAGCACCGGAACTGATTCTGCTTTTTTCAGAGCGCCGATTGCTTCCGCCGCATACATGCGGACAAAGGTATTCTGCGTATCGTCCTCTGCAATGTCCACCATGCTGTCCCACGTTTCAAGCGCCTGTAGTTTACCGAGCGCTCGCATCAATGTCTGCTTACGGTTTATCGGATTGTCGCCATTCAGGAATACATCCGTCAGATAGAGCGCTTCAGGTGCGCCGCCGATTTCGCTGACCGCGTATACCGCTTCATTGAAATAGTCTTCTTTATCGGACTCGATCAATGTGAGCAGCGCCGGCACGGATTCAGTACATTTAACCGCCGCACAATACCGGATAGCGAGAGACACCGTGCTCCGCGGAACGTCGGAAGGATCGTTTAGAACGGTGACCGCATAATCGGCGACGCACGGATCCGAAAGCGCCATAAAATATTCAATGGCGCGCTCACGGACAATCCTGCTCTTTGTAACGCGAAACAGCTGGTATACATCGCTTGCATACCGGGGATCATCGTTGTCTATGAATGTTTTTATGAGCGCAGCGATTTCGTCAGAGATGCCAAATTCAAGCGTCTGCTGATTTTTTCTAACGGTATCAGGGCCTTCGTCTTTTTGTGCTGCAATGCGGCTCTTTTCAACATCGGGTACCCGCGGATCGCGCGGCGGCGGAACGGTCGCTTCGCCAGCAGTCGCCCGTTCGGGGAGTACCCCCGCAGCAGGCTCATGCGCTGCATGCTCTGCGACAAATGAATCCTGCGCGGCGAGCGCACCGCATATAAAAAAGCAAAAAAAAAGCTGCATCAAATGTTTCACCGTTTCTCTCCTCTTGTGCGGCGAGCGACCGTCCGGCAGCAGCACCTGCTGTATAAACAACTGAACAGCATGAATGACTACACCCTTTTATCGGATATTCCCGGTGTGAAATCGAGCCAAAAAATTATCCTTAAATTGGATAAAACTGCCAGAAGCGATCGCTACCCGCGCATCCAGGACGAGCTGATGTAAGAAATAGAGATTATGATACGAAGCCAACACGGAGCTCGCTATTTCCTGCTCTTTGAACAGATGGCGCAGATAGGCGCGCGAATAGGTACGGCACACAGGGCAGGTGCACCCGTCGTCTACCGGCGTAAAGTCTCGCGTAAAGCGCTCCTGTTTGATCGACAGCATACCGTCATGCGTAAAATACGAACCGTTTCGCGCATTGCGTGTAGGTAGCACGCAGTCAAACAAGTCGATGCCGTCCGCAATCGCTTCGAGGATATATTCAGGTGTACCGATACCCATGACATATTTCGGTTTGTCTTCAGGCAAAAACTGTACCGTGTGCTGTAAAAAATGCGCATATGCATCGGCAGGCTCTCCCACAGAAAGTCCACCGATGGCAATTCCCGGCGTATCAAGCGCGGCGACAGCTTGTGCACTGCGTTGCCGCAGGTCTTCAAAAAAGCCACCCTGTACAATGGGAAAAAGGCTTCCGGCATAGCCTGCGGCGCGCGCTGCCTGCCAGCGTTCACAGGCACGATTCGCCCACCGCGTGGTGAGGTCCAGCGCGCGCTCCGTCTCATCCCGCGCCGCTCCCCAGCCGAGGCAAACGTCAAGTTGCATTTGAATATCGCTGTTAAATTGCACCTGTACATCAACGACCATCTCCGGAGAGAAAAAGTGGCGTGAACCGTCACGGTGACTGTGAAACGTCACACCGTCGTCGGTGAGTTTCCGCAAGGCGGCAAGCGAAAACACCTGAAATCCGCCTGAATCAGTTAAAAAATTGCGCTGCCACCGGGAAAATCCGTGCAGGCCGCCCGCCTCCTGTATGACGTCCGGACCGGGACGTAAAAACAAGTGGTACGTGTTCGCGAGGATGATCTCAAAGCCAATCGTTTCGAGCGCATCTTTTAAAACCGCTTTGACCGTTCCGTGCGTGCCCACCGGCATGAACGCCGGCGTCGTTACCTGCCCGTGTGGCAACTGCACACTTCCCACACGCGCACGGGAGATAGCATCACGGTGTACGATTGAAAAAAAGGCCACCGCTACGTCCTCGCAAAACGCACGAGCACCACGCTCACCCCGGTAAAGACGATGACCGGAACCCATGCGCCAGAAAAAGGAGAAATGTATTCAAATTTTGCCAGCAGCATCGTCACCATCTGCATAACGTAGAACAGCACCGCTGCCGTTATCGACGAGGCAAGGCTCAACAGCATGACGTTTTTGCGCGTTTTGCCGGAAAGCCCAATGGACAGAAAAACGACGATAAATACGACGAATGAAAAAGCGTATTTTTTGTAATAGACGGAAAGCTCTTCCGCGTAGCGAAATCCGGCCCGCTGCCGCTGCTCAATATACGCGCGCGCCGCTTTTGTGGTTACCGTCTCAACTGAAACAGTATTGTTGCGGAACGTCACCGGTGGCTCAACGAGCCGCAACAGCAACTGGTCTGACGGCTGCCCAATCACCAGTTCATTGTCCTCTGAAAACGAATACTGGAGCGCATTCTGAATCTGCCACCGCCCCCTGTCCTCGTCCCACAGCGCAGTGTCAGCATGGATGAGCGCGACGAATGTACTGCCGTTCCGAAACAGAAAGTCGGCATCGTGCAGATGGCGGGCAGCATCATCGTACAACCCCGCACGATAAATCACTTCCCCCCGCTCAGCCAGCACGACGATACGCGCATTATTTCGCTCAACGACAGAGTGAAGCAGTTCATTCTGTCGGTCGTTTTTGCGCGCATACGTCGGTACCACAACGCGGTCCTCAAAATAAAAAAGACCGAAGCTCATAATGAATGATGCCAACAAGAGCGGCGCGGTAAACTGGAACAGCGAGATGCCCGATGCAAAAATCGCCGTCAACTCGTTGTTCACGGAGAACGCACTCAATGTATAGGAACTTGCAAACAGCACAGCAAACGGTACGGCATACCATATCGCCTTCGGAGCATACAGAAGCATCACGTGGAATACAGAGCGCGCCGCAACTTGATTGTTGATGTAGTTCCATAGATTCATAAGCACATCGATAAGGATGACGACAAAAGAAAAAAAGGCAACCGATCCGATGAACACTGGCAAAAATCGGCGGAACAAATACCGATGTAGCATCATTGCCGCCGCAGCAGGATATTGAAAAACACCCCTGCCCCTCCGATGATCAGGTTGGGAATCCACATGCTCCAAAAACCACTGAAACCGTTGCGACTCGCAAAGAGCTGCCCCACGATTATCATCGCCCAGTACAGAAAACAGATAAAAAGGCCTGTAACGATACCGATGAACAACCCGTTCTGTTTACCGAACAAAAACGCCAGCGGCAGCGCAAGAAATGCAAAAAAAAGCGATGCAAACGGCAATGAAAACTTTTTATTGAACTCAAGCGAATAATCGTTCACCTGCCGCCGGTCAGCATCCGGATTGTGCCGCATGCGGCGCAGCTCGCGCCCCAAGTCATACGACGTCATCTCCTGCGGTCTGGTTACCGTATGCGTACCGAATACCGCCGTGTCAAAAAGGGTGAGCCCCATGTTGGCAGCGTGCAGTACATCAACATCCTGACGGCGCCGCGGATCGATTAAAAGCGCCGTACCGCCTGCCATGTCGAGCTGTAACAGAACACCGTCGCTCCGCTTGCTGCGCGCCGTCGACTCTCCGGCAACAATAACGCGGAACGTGCCGGTATCCGTCGCATCAAAGAACACCACATCTGAAATGCGGCCGTCCGTCACCGCTCCAACGACGATGGTAGCATCGCGCAACTGGCGTACCGAATTCGGTTCAAGCGCAACCGTTGGATTTGCCTGCAAAATTGCGCGGTACAGCTCATAATAGCGGATAGTTCCTACCGGCAGGAGCACATCGTTAACAAAAAAAGACGCTGCTGAAATGCCGACACCGAGTACCAGCACGATGCGCACAAGCGGCCGGAATCCAATGCCAGCTGCACGCATGATGAGTACCTCATTGTCGGACACAAGGCGCCCCAGGCAGCTCAAAAAACCGACGAGTGTCGCAAACGGAGCCGATTGAGCGATAACAAACGGCAACGCATAGACGATGAGCCGAATGACGTCCCAAACAGGAACACGCTGGCGCAAAATGCTCTCTGCAAGCAGGAGAAAATGATTGACAAAGAAAATAGCAAAAAAGAATAGAAATGCGACAAAAAAATACAGCAGCAGCTCTTTTACTACATACGACGCGATCACATGCGTTCCGAGCGTCTTCGGAGAATATCGTCGGTTCAGAGAGAAATGAGCTGACGCAAAACGGCGCACCATTTTCTCAAGGCGCCTCACGTACGCACTCCCGTCGAACCGAAGCCGCCGCTCCCCCGCTCTGTTTCTGAAAGCTGCTCCTCGTGAATAAATGTCGCACGAACAACCGGCGCCACCACGATCTGCGCAATACGGTCACCGTCGTGAACAACAAACGGCTCATCACCGGTGTTGAGCAGAATAACCTGCACTTCTCCTCGAAAGTCGCTGTCTATCGTTCCCGGCCCGTTGAGCACCGTAATGCCGTGCTGAACGGCAAGCCCGCTTCGTGCACGCACCTGAATCTCGTAGCCAACGGGAATCGCAAACGCGAGCCCAGTCGGCACGAGCGCGCGTGCATGCGGCGCACTGACGAGCGGTTCCGAAAGACGCGCACAGACATCAGCGCCTGCTGCTCCGGCAGTTTTATAGACAGGCAGCACCGCACCCGGCTGCACGGTGCACGGAAGCGCGAGCGATTCTGCCATAGCTATGAACGCGCCGCAAGCTCTTCGAGCGCATCTATGTACGAAAGCGTCAGGTGCCCGTTCTTGTCTATCTCGATCAGTTTGACCGGAATCTCTTGCCCTTCATGCAGCACGTCAGTCACCTGTGCAATGCGTTCGCGCGCGAGTTTTGAAATATGGCACAATCCGTCCCGTCCCGGCAAAATCTCAACAAACGCCCCATAGGGCATGATGCTTTTGACCGTACCATTATAGATGAGGCCGACCTCTGGCGCTTCGGTTATGCCTTTGACCGCTTTCTTCGCCGCCTCGGCAGCGTCTCCCGTTTTACCGTAAATCGTCACCGTACCGTCATCCTCGGTATTGATGGTGACGCCGTACTGACCGCAGAGCGCCTTGATATTCTTGCCCCCTGGCCCAATAAGCGCACCGATTTTATCGACCGGGATTTTCGTCGAGATAATCTTCGGTGCAAAGGGACTGATCGGAGCCGGCCGGTCGATGCACTGCTCCATAATGGACAGAATGTGCAGCCGCCCCGCCTTTGCCTGCGCGAGCGCTTCCCGCATGATGTCCATTGAAACACCCGCAATCTTGATGTCCATCTGAAACCCGGTGATGCCGTCCTTTGTTCCGGCGACTTTAAAATCCATGTCGCCGAGGTGGTCCTCTTCACCGAGGATGTCGGAAAGGATCTTATAGCGTTCATATGCTGCGCCGTCGGTGATTAAACCCATCGCGATGCCGGCAACCATCTTTTTCATCGGAACGCCAGCAGCGAGCATCGCCAGACAGCCGCCGCACGTAGACGCCTGCGACGATGACCCATTCGACTCCATGATTTCAGAAACGACGCGGATCGTGTACGGAAACTCCGCCCTGCTCGGCACCATCGGAGCCAACGAGCGGCGCGCCAGATTGCCGTGCCCGATTTCGCGGCGTCCGGTTGAAAGACGACCGACTTCGCCGACCGAGTACGGCGGAAAATTGTAGTGGAGAATGAAGTGCTCGCTCCGCTCGCCGTCGATGTCGTCATATGCCTGTTCATCCATGGCCGTACCGAGCGTTACCACTGCAAGCGACTGCGTTTCGCCGCGCGTAAAGAGCGCAGAGCCGTGCGGCCGTGGCAAAACGTTGACCTCACAGGTAATCGGGCGGATTTCATCGCACGCGCGGCCGTCGATACGGGTACCGGTGTCCAAAATCGACTGACGCAGCAGTTTAAACTGAATATCGTCAAAGAGCGCATTGAAAAGCTTTTGCTGCACCGGATCAGAAAGCTGTTCGGCGTATTTTTCTGCACACTGTGCACGAACCGCCTTGACCGCCGCACTCCGCTCCAGTTTCCCCGCGCGAAAATTCGCTTCCCGCACGAGCGGTGTCGCCTCTGCTTCAATCTGTTCGGCATTTAAAAGCGTCACGGTAAGCGGTGCAAGCGGCAGTTTTTCTTTTCCGACTTTTTTCTGGAGATCGTTCTGGAGAGCACACATCGTTTTGATGAATGTCTCGGCTTCAGAAAGCGCGCCGAGCATGATGTCCTCGGAAACTTCGTTTCCCCCCCCCTCGACCATCGTAAAGCCATCCGCTGTTCCCGCCACGACGATTTCAAGCAGTGATTTTTCAATCTGAGCGGACGTTGGATTGACGACGTATGTGCCGTCCAGATAACCGATCCGGCATGCCGCAACCGGTCCGTGGAACGGGATGTCGGAAATGGTAACCGCAGCGGATGCCGCGATGACCGCCAAGATGTCTGGCGTATGGATACCGTCCGCAGAAACGCAGGTCGGCACGATCTGAATCTCACGCCCGAACGACATTTCAAACAGCGGTCGCATCGGCCGATCGATTAAGCGTGATACAAGGATTTCTTTGTCTTTCGGGCGCCCTTCCCGCTTGACAAATCCACCCGGAATTTTTCCCGCCGCATAAAACTTTTCATTGTAGTCGACGGTTAAAGGCACATAGTCCATGCCTTCGACGGCAGAATCCGACGTACAGACCGTCGCAATCACCACCGTGCCGCCCCACTGCGCATAGACGCAGCCGTTTGCCTGTTTACCGATACGCCCCGTTTCAAGGACGAGCTCAGCATCGCCTACCGTATATGTTACTCGCTCTCTCATGTTACTTACGCAATCCCAATTCCTTTATGAACGAGCGGTAGCCGTCAAGGTTTGTCCGCTGATAATACTTGAGCAAACGTCTCCGCCGGCCAACGAGTTTCAACAAGGAACGCTTTGAACTTTTATCTTTGGGAAACCGCTTTCCGTGTTCAGTCAATTCTTTGATGCGTTCGGTCAATAACGCTACTTGAACCTTTACGTTGCCAGTGTCTTTTTCATTCGCACCATACTGTTTGATCAGTGCTGCTGAAGTCTCTTTTGCAAGCGCCATATATTCTCCTACTAAAAACTTTGTGCAACAATAGTTGCATCCATATTCTGAAAATGCAGCACCACTCACCCGTCTGTTTTATCCGCACCGGAAAACTCAAGCGACCGCACACCGGCGATACGTTCACTCGGAACGCCGAGACGAAGGTATGCTCCGTCTATGCACAGACAGACCGTATCGTTTTCACAGCCCGTCTTGACGGCGTATCTGCCATCAGGAGGCAGTACCTGTGAACAAACAGCACGCGGCACCCGTACGCCCGTTCCATCCGGTTCCCACGGATACGCCGTACAGTCCAGCGCAAACGGCCGCCCCAACAGCGCCGCTGCCTGGGCACAGTGTCCTCTGCTGATGCAGTGCCGGACACGGGATGAGCTGACCCGTGCTGCGCCATCGATGACCGGCGCATAAAACATACAGGCAATCCCCTGTGCATGCGCAAAGGCGGTAATTTCAGCGGCACCGACAGCCCCCTGCCACCCGCACCGGAAATCCTGTCCTTCCGCAATGAATTTCATACAGCATCGGGATATCAACGTGGATAAAAAGTGCTCACCCCTTATTTTAGTGAATTCCTCAGAAAAGTCAATGACTATAGCGAACGCAAGCCCGCATTCTTCGAGCACAGAAAGCCGCTGTGGGAGCGTTGCGATGTCTCCCGGATAACGTTCTCCGAGGCGTTTAACTGCAGCTGATCGGGTAAACGTGACTGCCCCGGGCACATATCCCTGGGCAGCAGCAACGTCACGGACGCCTGCAAACAGCACGTCATGTCCGCGGTGCGGACCATCAAAACTTCCGACTGTGATGGCAGTACCCGGCAAAAAAAGCGGCGGGCACGCCGGAGCGGCAGTAATTTCATCCCATGAAAATACAGTCATAAAAAGTGACTCTAGCACAAAACTGCAAAAATTAAAACCGCACGGCAGCTTCCGCTTCAGGACCGACAAGGACGAACCACCGGCTCTCTCCCTCAATCCAATACGTACGGAACACGCGAAGAATATCTTCCGCGGTGAGCGCCGGTACCGCTGCGGCCTGCCATTCATCATATCGCGCGTCACCGTAGGTGATTAAATTGAAAACGCTGATACCGGTGCGTTCTGCAACTGTCGAGCGGGCAGCATACAATTTGTTGATATAGGAATTTTTATAGCCATCGAGCCGGTCAGAAAGCGCCACGGAAATGTATGTTCCGTCCTCCGCGATTGACTCAATCACCTGTCCCGCGGCCATGCGGGTACGCGCCTCTGCAACGGCAGCAGCAAACCGCGTCACATCCGATAGGCGGTACAGATATTCGCCTCCCAGCGGCGCATCCGATGAACCGACGTACGCTGTCGGCGTATAACAGACGCCGTAGTGTTCGCGGACAACAGTGAACAGAATGTCTGCGTAGATGTCTGCGGCAATGACCGCGGGCACATAGTCACTGCTGGTACGCGCCGGTCCAGCAAAAACGCGTTCTGCAAAACCGGTGCCGCGTGCAGAAGGATGCGACAGTATCACCGGCGCGCCCGTAACGGTGAGCAGAGGAACCGTCTCATGTGAGTCAGAGCGGGCAGCAGCTCCGTCTCGTTCAAGCGCACCAAGGGACACGTCAAGCGCACGAATAAAACGCTGCTCTGCAAAAGCGCCTGATGCTACAACGATAATATTTTCAGGGCGAACGATTCGCTCATGGAGCGATCGCAGTGCATCCACCGTAATCGAATGCACGGAATCGGGCAGGACAGATGTCCGTACCGCATAGGGATGATCCGCATACAGCGTTTGCGTTACGGTGTAGTCGAGCAACCGCTGTGGATTATTCAAAAGCGACTGCACGTCCTGTTCGTAGCCGGTCATCATCGTTGCATAGACATCTGCCGCGTATGCGGGATGCAAAAAGCCGTCCACAAAGAGCGGGAGCACGTCATACAGATAGTCATCGATCACTGTCAACGAAAGCGCACTAAAGCCGATACGCGACTGCACGTCGATAGACGAATGTGTGTCGTGGAGCACGCGCTGTCTCGTGTCGTAATCGTACGCTGTTGATGAGCGCGACATGAGCGTAAAGAGCGCCTGTTCCAGCCCCGACGTCTCTACCGTCAGGTGGGAGATTCCGCCTTTCACTGCGAGAGAGATTGCGCTGACCCCGTCCGGAGCGGCGTGCTCAATATACACGGGGATACCGTTCGACAACAGGTGGCGTGTCATGCCGCGGTTGGCACGTGCTGCTGCATCCACGCGTGGTGCCACGTGCGGAGCTGTAGGACGATAAATAGGAGCAGCGTCCTGAACCGATACAGCCCTGTCTGGAGCCGGTAGCGTTGGAGCAAAACGTGTGTCGTTCCACCAAAACGCATTGTCCCGCGTGATAGTCTCATATCCTGCTGCGGTGAATTCATCCTGTAATGTGGCATAAACGTCAGGGTGCACGAGTACCGTTACGAGCGGCGGTGCACTGGTGATGTAGGTTGCGACAAATCGCTCGACTGCCGCTTGACGGACGCGTGACAATTTCGCACGGTACGTATAGTAGTAGTCGGCCGAGGTACATGCCCACCAAAACCGTACCGTTGAAAGCACGCCTGCCACACTTTGACGAGCACGGATATCCTCGTCGCGGAGATACCGCGTCATACGTGTGCGTCTGTCCTTCGTATAGAGGGCGGTATCTGACGCAAGTTCTGGCAGGAGTACCTCTTGCACCTGCGAACGGAAATGCGAAATCCGTGCGAGCAAGTCCGTCTCCGGAGACAACAGCGTTGCGCTGAACTGCATCACTCCGGTGGCGCGTTGGGTTTGATACCCCCCGTCCACGTATTCCACGTCGGGGATAGCGAGCACCTCGTCATGGACGAGCCGCTGCTTAAAGCTGCCATCCGGTTCCGCACACAGCTGCACCAGATAATCGGCAGCGTACGTGTCATCGAGCGCAAAGTCAGCGTCAGGGCCGCGGAAAAGCACCGCCACCTGCGCACGGTTCGGCGGCAACTGGTCGTAGGGCATCACCGCAAACCGCGGCGTCTGCAGAGGCGTCATCGTCTGCTGCACCAACGGCGGCACGGCAGCAGTGTTACCGCTGCTCCACGTGCCGTATATGCGCTCTACGAGCGCACAGACATCCGCCGGGTTGACATCACCGCCGACGAACAGCGCCGCATTTTCCGGCACATAGTATGCTGCCTGTATCGCGCGCATATGGGCCACCGTCGCTTGAGACACCACCTGCACAGAGCCTGCAGGATCAGTGCGGTACGGCGCATCAGGAAACAACTGTGCATTCAGATAGCTCCGGTAGACCTGCCCTGGCTGCGCTTGGCTCCCTTCTATCTCTGCAATCACCACTCGCTTTTCGTTTTCGAGCTCATCGTCGCGCATGAGCGGCGTTCTGATGGCCGCATTCCAGAACGCAAGTCCTGCTTCAAGCTGTTCTGCGGGAATCGTAAAAAAATAATTCACCCGGTCAACGCCGGTTGTGCCGTTCCAATCCGCTACGCCCATGTCTGAAAGCGCCCGCTGGACGGCAGCAGCGTCGGGATAGAGCTCGTTCCCCTTGAACATCATATGCTCATAGAGATGAAACAGGCCAGCGGTTTCCGGCGTCTGGGTAACCGCACCGGCGCGGACAGCGATTTCAACAAAGACCAGCGGCACCGCATGATTTTCAGCAACAAAAAGTGTCAACCCATTGGCAAGCGTATACTCCGACACCTGCGGAACGGAAGCGCGCTGACACGCACAGAATGACGCCGCGAGCACGAGCAGTACGCCTATCTTTTTCACGATATTCATACGGCAAAGTTTAACACAAAAAAGTGGATATGGGAATGACAAACGATACTCCGCCGGAGAGCGCCCGGGGATACACCTTTTCGCACACATCATTGAGATGCCACAGCGATTTATTGTATAAAATGCCAACTCATGGTATATTAAACGGTTGTGTGAAGAACACAGAACTGAACGATGTGTGCACGGGGGGCATGACTATGGCAAAAAAAATATCTGAAAACAAAAAAACGGTTTCCGCAAAAAAGGCGGCAGTGCCGTCGGTAAAAAAAACAGGAAAACAGACGACCGCAGCGCGAACGGCGGCACAAAAATCTTCTTCGGCACGAGCTGCCACCGCGACAAAAAAATCAGCGACGACGGCTGCCGCTACAGTAAAAAGAACGGCGTCGAAGAGCGGTACTGATTGGACAGCGCTGCCGTTTTCATACGTAAAGACAGACAAACGGTACGTCGCCATTTACAAGGACGGCTCGTGGGCGAAAGGCAAGTTGACTGTCGACGACGTGGTTACCCTGTCGGAAAGCGCCGCCGTCCTGCAGTACGCCCAGACCTGTTTTGAAGGATTAAAAGCTTACACCATGGTGGACGGCCATATCGCAACATTCCGTCCCGACCTCAATGCCGAACGCATGATCACCACCTGCAACCGATTGGAAATGCCCGCGTATCCGAAAGCGGATTTTATTCAGGCAGTCACCGACGTGGTCAAAGCGAACAAAAAATTCGTGCCGCCATACGGCAGCGGGGCATCGCTCTACATCCGTCCCTGTATGTTCGGCACAAATGCAGTCATCGGTGTACAGCCCGCCGATGAATATCAATTTCGCATCTTTGTGACGCCAGTTGGTCCCTATTTTCACGGGGGGGTGCACCCGATTGTTATTCGGCTGTCCGATGTGGACCGCGCAGCACCCCACGGCACAGGAGACATCAAAGCGGGGCTCAACTATGCTATGAGCCTGCACAACATCGTCGACGCGCACAAAAATGGCTTTGCAGAAAATCTGTATCTCGATCCGGCGACGCATACATACATCGAGGAAGCCGGCGGAGCAAACATCATATTTATCACCAAGGACGGTACGCTCGTCACGCCGAAATCGACGTCTATCCTTCCATCGATCACACGCCGCTCGATTGTACAGATTGCAAAAGACAAACTACGCATGAAAGTAGAAGAACGCCCCGTTCACAAAAACGAGCTGACGTCATTCGTGGAATGCGGGCTCTGCGGCACGGCGGCAGTCATTTCTCCCGTGAGCATCATCATGGATCACGGCAAAAGAATTGCGTTCGCACACAATCAGACTGAAATGGGACCGGTACTGCAAAAACTGTACGACACGTTGACCGGCATACAGCTGGGACATATCGCGGCTCCGGCAGGATGGATCCACACCATCGTCAGCCGCTGACGGCTCACCAAAGCGAGTTGACCGGAAACGCCGTGTTCGGTGAGCGGTTAGCGGATTTTTCTCAAAAACGCATCCGTGAAACCGTAGGACACAAAGCGGTTCATGACGGTTTCGTATTCGTCTACCGTGACCGGGCCGACCATGACCTGCACGGCAGCTCCTGATGCCAGCGGCACGAGCACGATCGGATAATTTTTGCCGTATTCGGTGAGCACGTCCCTGATGTTCTGCCGGTCACGAAGCACGGCTATCTGAATATAGTAGCGGCCGCTTTCAAGCACGTGCAGATTCGGAAGCACGAGGGAACCGAATTCCTCGGCAAAGCTCCGGGGGGCGGCCACTGCGGTTTCGTCGGCAGTCGCAGCCGGCTGATTGACGACGGCCTGATCCGTAGCAGGTTCATCCGCTGTAGGAGGAACGGCCGACGCTGTTTCCGTCGGTGGATACGGTTCGGCCGGCACCAACACGATCGGATAATAGCCGTCCGCTTCATCTTCGTCGCTTTCCGATTCGCCGGACGTTTCCGAGCTCGGCGTCTCCGCTGCCGATTCCGACAGCTCATCCGCCACAGCAAAAGTGTGCTCTTCACTGTAGCGCTCATCCGGAAGCGGTGCGGCGTATTCATCTGCTGGCAGGGCGTCCTCATCCGCGGGGGCGGGAACGCTTTCGGCCATGGGCGCTTCCTCGTTTTCAAGCGCGTCATCATCTGCTGGCTCGGCTTCAAACGGCAGTTCTGTCGCCGCCGCTCCAGCCGCATCGCTTTCAAGCGCTTCATCTGCGGGAACAGTCATCTCGTCGGTGAGCGGTTCATCATCGGGTACAGTCGCTTCGTCGGGGCGAGCTGCCTCATCGGCGAACGGCTCATCTGGTTCCCACGAATCCGGCGGCACATCTTCACTGTAGCGCTCATCTGGAAGCGGCGCGGCGTATTCATCTGCTGGCAGGGCGTCCTCATCCGCGGGGGCGGAAACGCTTTCGGCCATGGGCGCTTCCTCGTTTTCAAGCGCGTCATCATCTGCTGGCTCGGCTTCAAACGGCAG
>JAFUFE010000055.1 GCA_017470085.1 Treponema sp. | reverse complement strand
TGCTGCGTCGACGGCGGACACCGCTATTCTATCGGAACAGGAGCCGTCGTTTTCCGGAATGGACTTTTCGTTCGACGACGCGCTTTCAGGAGATGCGGTGTCCGCGCCACCGCTTGACGGAACATCGTTCGACGTGCCTGATTTCGGAACGGACGACAGTTTTGTGCAGGACGCTCTGGCTGCTGGAGACGATGCGGCGACTGAATCGACGGAACCGCTTGAAGTCTTTGACACGTCCGACATCGAAGGGCTCGACTTCAATATTCCTGAAACCGATTCACAGATCGCCGGCACCGCGACTGACTTTGAACTTGGCTCGTCGTCAGACTTTGCCGATGATTTTGAGATTCCCGGTTTTTCCGATACAAATGTCGTTCCGGAGACAAAAGGCAAAAAGAGCGTTGTCTCGCCGTCCCCGGCAGAACCGACGGCGGACGACGACCAAAAAAATACGCTGACCGATGAACAGTACCAGCAGTTTTTAACGAACCTTTCCGGATATCCGCTGAATGTCCGTATCGCCGTCGAAGATCTCATCGTTAGAAACGAGTTCACCGACGATGCAGAGTTCGAGGTCATTAAAAAGATTCTTAATCGTGCGCCTGCCCGTCAAGTGGCCGCGCATCTGGAACGGATGCTTGACATTTCAATTCCGGTTCCCCGTGATTTTGAACGGCGCACTGCCGCCGAATATGAAGCGCTCAAATCATCGTTCCAGTATCAGTTAAAAAATAAAATCGTTCCTGTGGTTGCGGTGTGTGTCGCTCTGGTGCTCGTACTGTTCGGCTTGTTTGAATTGAGTTATAACTTTATCTACAAGCCGATTCGGGCGCACAATCTATACCGGCACGGATACGCGCTCATTGAATCACATGACTATCCGCAGTCGGAAATCCTTTTTACCGAAGCGACAAACTACGACTTACAGAAACGGTGGTTCTACCGATACGCGCGCGCCTATCGTGCCAATCGGCAGTACGACCGTGCAGAGAAGATGTACCGCGCCATTTTGTATACGTTCAATTACGATAAACAGGCGGGGTTGGAATACGCCGACATGGAAGTGACCGACCGTGCGAATTATCCGAAAGCAGAGGAAATCCTTCGGCGCGATGTGCTCGACCATCACGTAAACGATGCCGACGGAATCCTCGCGCTCGGCGATGTATTTTTGGCGTGGGCGACGGAACAGGATGAGACAAAGTTTGAAGATGCGCGGCTGCAGTATGCAACGCTCATCGATCTGTACGGCACCACCGATGCGTACCTTGCGCGGATGATGCGCTATTTTATCCGTACCGACAATTTGCGCGAGGTACTACAGCTGAAAGAGCATTTCTTTCCGAAGAAAAAATCGCTCGGCGCTGCTGACTGGACGGAGTTGAGCGGCTACCTGCTCGATAAGCTGTTCGGGCAACTTGCTCCTGCTGAAGAATATTTGCGCAGAAATATTGAAGACGTAAAAGAACTGCTGACCAACGCCATAACGGCGGATCCCACGAATCCGGTAGCGCTCTATAATATGTCGCGCTACTATGTGCAGATGAACAACAGTGTGGCCGCGATTGCTGCATTGCAACAGACGATTGCTGCGTTTGACCGAGCGCCGTCATTGTCTGTCCGCGATGCGTATCGATATATAGATACTTACCGGCTACTCGGCGAAGAATATGCTGCCGGCAATGAATACCTGAAAGCGCGGGAGACATATACCGGCGGTATTGCGTTCTATCAGTCGACCCATGAATTGAGCGGCCTCGCGGGGACATAATCAGTCGGCGTGCTGTTCGCCGACATGGGCGATATCGACTATTTTATTGCCGGAGATTACGACAATGCATACCGCAATTACACGGAGTCTGTTTCGCTTGGTAACGATACGGCCTCCGTGCGGTACCGGCTCGGCTATATTGAGTACGCGCGGCACGACTATCGCGCTGCGCTGAACTCTTTTTTACGGGCAGCTGCCGGTGCTCCCGGAGATAACAACGTGCTGCTCGCGCTCGGCAATACGTTGTCGCTGCGTGGAGACAATTACGCTGCGGAGGGATACTATTCGCGCCTGATGAGCCAACTTGAACTCCGCCGCGCGCAAGAAGGTATCCTGTTGCCGCAGGTTACCCCTGACCAGACAGAACTTATAGAAATGATGCTCAAAGCATCGAACAATCTTGGGGTGACGTTGTTCCGTCTTGCAGAGCGGACGGGGAGCAGTGCATACAATGCACAGGCGATGGTGCACCTTTCGCAGTCGATGCGCGCATGGGATGCGTTGACGCGTAATCAGACGACGATGATCCGTCTTGGCGGTAGTAACCTTGCGGAACAGAACATGAGTTATATGAGCCGTCCGCTTTCAACGTATGAACCGGCCATTTACACAGAGCTCCCGCGTACGTTGATGGGAGAAGAGGATCTTGCCGGATGAGTGACCACACACCGGATGCCGCGCCGCGCCGGATGCCGGTACGGGGAATTTACAAAGAACTATTCCGTAAATCAATTCATCTGTGCAGTGCGGTTATACCGACTGTACTGTACCGCGCCTATGTACCCACGCTGGTATGCCTTGGCGCGGCGGTCGTTGTATACAGTATTTGTGAATACATCCGCAGACGGGGGGGAACGGTTCCCATCGTTTCAAAGATAACGGAAACCGCCGCCCGCGAGCGCGACGATCACCGTTTTGTCGGCGGTCCGGTGACACTCGTGTTCGGTATCATACTTGCGGCGGTACTGCTGCCACCGCTTCCGGCACGCATCGGTATCTATGCGCTCTCTTTTGGCGACGGACTTGCAAGCCTTGTCGGGCGGCTCTGTGGGCGCGTACATATTCCCGGAACGCACGGCAAAACCGTTGCGGGAAGTGTTGCGTGTTTTGTAGCGGTGCTCGGCTCCTCGTATGCTGTGTGTCGG
>JAFUFE010000054.1 GCA_017470085.1 Treponema sp. | reverse complement strand
GTACGTAGCGTTGTTTGGATTGAGGGCAACCACCTGTCTCAGGTAATACTGGGCGCGGCGATATTCCTTCTGCTCAAAATAGATCTGATACAGCCGGAACAGTGCGTCGTTATTGCGTGGATTCGCGATGAGGCTGGACCGTAAATCGGCGAGGGCGTCATCCTGAGTGCTCTGCAAAAAGCTCCGGCGATAAAACAGAAAGCTCCGAAAAGTAGCTTCTGCTGTAACGATGTGCTCGTTGATCAGGGTGAGTGCCGACGCTGTCCGTCCGGTCTGTGCCAGCACCGTGATATACGCTTCGAGCACGGCTGTATCCGCTGGTGCACTCCGGTACAAGGATGACGCGATTGTCCACGCCTCATCGGTACGGTTGAGGGCAAGGCAGATGGTCACGTGGAGCAGCTGGTAGGCTTGATTGTTCGGTACGCGCTGGTTGAGCGTACGGCTAGCGGTATACGCGGCTTGCCAGTTCTGCGCCTGTACCATGCCGCGCACCGAATACGCAATCGCTGCAACGTTGTCAGGTTCCTGCTGGAGCACGCGAGCGGCCAGTTCTTCGGCGGGATACCCACCAACGAGCGCGCCCGTTGTTGCCGCAAACTCCGCCGCCATCAAGAGCACTGCCGTGTCGTTCCCATAGCGCGTGAGCGCCGTTTCGAGCGTTGCGATCGCGGCGGCAGTGTTGCGGCTCCAGTCGTTTTGGAGGCGTGCCCGGAGCAACAGATAATCTCGCGACGTACTGTCCTGCCGCGCGTAGACATCCAGCAGCGATGCCGCCCTGATATAGTCACCGCGCTCCATAAGGATACGTGCGCGGAACAGCACATATGCAGCATCGTTCGGCGTCTGTTGCAACACGCGGGCAACGTAATCTTCAGCGCGCTCCCAATCGTTCTGCGCTGCAGCGAGTTCGGCATTCAACTTGAGGACGGCAACATCTGACCCAAAACGGTTCAACAGCGTTCCCGCAAGCGCCTGTGCTTCATCGTATGCTCCTGTATGGATCAGGCTGACTGCCTCAGCGTATATGATCGCGCGGTTTCCGGTATCATCTGCTCCTGCACGGCGGAGGGGTAAAAGCGAACGTTCATACTCTCGGTGCTTTTGATAGAGTATGCCGAGCAGGTACTGTGCAAGAACGGAATGCGGAGCAGAGCGCGTACACGCCAGGAGTGTCTGTTCCGCCTGTGAAAAATACTCATCGACTGAAGCCGTTCGCAACACAACAAGCGCCGGCAGGACGGTCGCCAAAAAATCAATATTCCCCGTGCTTTCGTCAAAGATGCCATTCTGTGCAGACGCAAGTGCACCTGTATACGGCGTGGCATCGCTCACTGCCGGCACGTCCCAGTCAACCGGCTCATGTGGCCACGCCAGCGCCATGATGCCGGCAGCGACGACGAGCAGTACCTTTTGATTCTCCTCATAATTCGTGCCAGATCTCCGGAGAGATGCGACCGCAGAACGGAGAGAAGCGGGAGAACCGGTTTCAACTGCAGCGATGATGTCTTTATCGATAGGATAAAAATAGCCACGCTTAACGGACGGCGCAATGGTAATGGGTGTCCGTACATCGGATGAGGCGGTATAAGAATCCGTCACCGCACCGCCGAGTGCAGCCGCCGCTTTTGTAGACGTGCACGCAGACGGAATCACCGTGCACAGGACCCAGAGCACAAGGAAAAAAAAATGTACTACACCACCACTCCGCTGGTTCACGGTTCCTCACCTGCCCGATGCCGGCTTCTTTTTTTTTGAAAGAGGAAAAAGCACAGCATCAAGGCACAGCACACGAGTACGATGAACGGACCGACAGAGAGAAAAAATTTTTTAAACGACACCGAAATGACGTGCAGTGAGAACAGCAGAAAAAAACAGCCGAGTAAAAAAAGCATCAGGGCGGGTATAGTATACGATACACGAAAACGACGGTATTTATACCAGCCGGATGCCGCAAGTGCAACGGCGGCGAATATCCCCACGAACGGCCACCACTCCGAAAACGAATACGGCACCACTGCATTGATGACGAGCTGTGCACCGCTACCGGAGAGCAAAAAGAGCACCCCAAAAAATACATACCAGCTCCGCCGTGCCAAAATCGAAAAGACTATGAGCACGGCGCCTGAAAACGTCAGGTACGGCCACACGTACGATGCAAGATAGCCGAATGTATCGGTAAAAAAAGCGATACATAAAAATCCCGTGATGAGTGAAACAAAGGCAGCGTCGAGCAACCGGTATACAAATTTGGGGCTGTCCGTTTTCATAGTATTCTCTCTGTATATACTACACCATTCGCGCCTGTCTTGCCAATAACACGGAGCTTCGTTAAAATAAAAACTGATGAAACTAGCGGTCAAAAAAACAATCGGCGCCATGTGCAGCATACCGCTCGTTCTATACGTTTCCTGCGCGCGGCACCCGAGCGTAACAGCACAAACACAGGAGACGGAACGGCAACTACAGGAACTGCTCGAACGTCCCGGTCTCGATGCCGGCTCGAATTTTGCTATCGTGAATCAGATTGCAAACACGTATCTCGGAGCACGGGATTACCACAAGACAACGCTCTTTCTCACCGACTGGGTGTCCCATCACCCTGACGATACCTATGCCGCCTACTGGCTGCTCATGACCGCTCATGCCTACCTGTCGCTCGGAGCAGAACCAATTGCGGAATACTATTTTGACCGCATCCTTCGCAGCTACCCAGATCTGCTCGTCAAAGGCAACTCCATTCACTTTACCTGCCTTAAAAATTTAATACAGATCAGTAAAACACCGCGCAACCGTATCAAATATTTCAACGAATTGATTGACCGCTTTCCCTCAGAGGTAAGCGTCACGGAGCTGTACTACCGACTTGCACTCGAATATGAAAAAGAGGACGAATGGTAATCGGCACTGCGCACATATTCACTTTTTTTGAATCAGAAGGATGCGCCAACTATACAGATTACTGGAAAACCCGATGCCTATCGCGAAGCACGGCAGCTTATTGACTTTAACAATTCCGTAAAAAACTGGACGTTTGAAAGTCTTGCGGAACTCGAAGACGCCGTACGCACTGCAATCGCACAGTACGACTGGCGTTCCCTCGACCGCTATAAGGCGAAAGTCAATTTTTTCTCAATGTCATGGCGGCAGGATGCACTCGATGCAAATGCGCAAAATGAATTCTCCATGCGCGACTATATGCGCGGAAACCGCGTGTATACTGCCCGCACGCTCGACGAAGACTCAAACCCGAATGAAGCATATCTTCGCACCTGGGGATGGAGCCAGTATGTTTCAATTTGGTACCTGTACTTTCGAAAAGTGAATTTTCCCGTCGATCCCGACATCCACGGTAACTGGGAATGGGCAGGTATCTACATGGGCGAAAAGCTGTGAGCACGCATCCGGCAGTTCGCACACTGCTCATCGTACTCCCGCTTATGGCATTCAGTTTTGCTCGTGCAGATCCAGACGAAAAGCGCGCACCGACGACGCACGAACTGGATGCAGTCGTTTACCGCCCGCTCGATATCGCCGGAAGCGGACACCCGCTCGTTGAACAATTCAGGAAAAAATATCGTACACCGTTCGGAGAAAAATCGCTCGCAACAACGCTGGCCAACGGAGAGCGTTACCGTCTGTATATCCGCGAGCAGCTCACAAAACGAAACATGCCCGCTGTACTCGAATATCTTCCGGTTGTTGAATCAGAATACCGAACCGCCGCGCGGTCCCGGTCAGGCGCCCTCGGACTCTGGCAATTTATGGAAAACAGTATGGCGCCATTTCTCAAAAAATCAGAATTCATCGATGAGCGGCTCGATCCGTGGAAATCAACCGATGCGGCGCTCTCAAAGCTGCAAGACAATTACAGCCAGTTTCAGGACTGGGCACTTGCGATCACTGCATACAACTGTGGTGCCGGCGCACTCGCACGGACGCTTGCGCGGTCACCGGAAAAAAACTTCTGGTACCTCGCCGAACACAAACTGCTCCGAACAGAGACAATGCAATATGTACCGAAACTGCTTGCGATAGCCGACTTGGCTACAAACAGCGTCTACTACGGGCTTTCACTTCCCGACATTCAGCCAGAGGTGGCGGCAGAGCTCTCAAAGATTACAAACAGTTTTGACTATGTCACCGTTCACGGATCGTATTCGCTCAGATGGCTTGCCGCGGAGCTCCGTATCGATGAGGACACCGTGCTGGAGCTCAACGCCGCGCTCGTCCGCGGTATTACCCCCCCCGATGCGGTGTATGCCATCAGATTGCCGGCAGGGCTCAAAGCGTCGGCACACGATGCGCTCGCCACGGCTCCTTTCCGAGCGTTTACGCGTCGGTATGTCGTAAAACGCGGCGACACGCTGTACGCCATCGCGCAGGCTGCCCAGACGACGGTACAAGCACTGTGCACAGCAAATGGCATCTCTGAAAAAACGCCGCTGACCGTCGGAAAAGTGCTCTATCTGCCGGAAAAATAAGCCGAAAATAAAAGGCAGGACTGGCAATATGAAGCAAAAACGATTGTATGCGGTGAGCATAGCGCTCCTCTGCTGTACGTTGCGTACGCTCTGTGCAGAGGAATCGGTATATACCGGAAAAAGCCGGATTGATTGGACCGTCCAGCGTTTTTATTCCGACATCACGTTCAATACAGAACGAGCAGGATTTCGTCTCCCCACCGACAAGACAGCAGCGGCGCGGCAATTACTTGTCAAATTACCCGTCCTCGTTAAAGATCCGTTTTTGTCGCTGTACATGGATGCTGACTCAAATATAGACGACGTTGTACGCAGCGGCACGGTGACACTTGAGCAGATAACGGCACTCATCGAAGGTGGCAGGCGTACCGCACCAGTATTCGACCGCGACGGTGTAACGCTCAAAACGACGAACACTATCAGCTTGACCGAAATTCCCCGGCTCATTGCGCGGCAGCGCCATCCCGCTTCTCCCCGCGAACCGATCGACGTCATCCCGTCTCGCGCGTATTCCGGCATTATTATCGACGCGCGAGGTGCGCTGCCCATTCACGGGGAATACATTTCCAGCACCGTGTCGCCGTGTTTTTTCCCGCGCGTGTGGAACACTGATATGGACGTCATCTACGAACGTGCGACGGTGGAGCTCGCTGTCACGCAGAAAAACGGCATCGTTTCATACCACTGGAGTGACGACCGGCGCCTATATGAAGACCGCATCGGCATCGACCCGCTGGTCATTACAGCAGAAAAAGTATACGGCAGAAACCGCACCGATCCAGTTATCCGGACAGAAGACGCGCTCCGCATCCTGACCGTTCCGGAAAATCGGCAGTTGCTCCGCGAAGGAAAAGTCGTCATTTTGCTCGACCGCGACAATCTGGTATACGACGTGAGCGTTCCACTGCGCGGGCCATCATACTATGCACTCTACGACCGGGTACGCGAATACGTTTACCGCGACATGACCGACGTCGATATCATCAATACGGTTGGCGGCATCACCTTTTCCATCGGCAACCTGCGCTTCTATCCTGACTCATCGGAACTGCTTCCGGCAGAACGGGCACGCATCGTACAGATCGCAGAGCAGCTCCGCACGATCATCGCTGACGGTGAATATACCGTGCTCATCGAAGGACACACGGCAGATATCGGGCGCCCGGTGGGGCAGCAGAACCTTTCGGTTGAGCGCACGCGAACGGTCATGCGGGAGCTCATTGCACAGGGAATCGATGAGACACTCTTTTCGTATGTCGGCTACGGCGGCACGCGCCCGATCGCTCCGAACGACACGGAAGCAGGTCGAGCACAAAACCGCCGCGTCGACATCACAGCGCGACCGCGCGCAACCTACATACAGCGGCAGTAGACCGCTTCCTCGCCACGCTGTGGTAAACTTAAAGCGCGTGCCGACTATTTTGAACGGCGCACACTGGCGCCACAAAAATGAACGTTCCCCGACGCAGAAGCGTTCGGTGTGTGAGGGGGAGTGCTTGTTCTCATACGGTATCGCAGT
>JAFUFE010000053.1 GCA_017470085.1 Treponema sp. | reverse complement strand
AGTATTCTCATGGCAGGTAACGCTCCTGTTTCAAATTATTTTTCACATACGGATGTGTTAAAGATGGTATACCTTTCGGCACTATCAGAAAAATAGCAAGAGGGTAAAAGCGTGTCCGTGCGAAAATCTGTACACATTAGACTGTAAACTTTTCGACTTCCGCTGTCAGCTGCTCGATGCTCGTCTTATTCTGCTGCGCAATCTCATTCACTTCTTGCACGGCGTTGTTTATCTGAGACGCACCTGCTGCCATTTCGTTCATGCTGTCTGCGATAACGCGTGTCAGGCTGTCGAGCTTCTGCATCTCATCCGCTACGTTTTCGCCGCCCGCGAGCATTTCAGTGGAGCCGTTCTTTACCTGCTGCGTCACATCGTTGATGGTGCGAATCGCACTCAACACCTCGCGGCTGCCGTCTTCCTGTTCACGTGTCGCTGCCATGATGTGACTGCTCATCTCTTTGACGTTTTCAGCGAGTTGAAAAATCGCGTTGAATGTATCCTCTGCGGTTCGTGCGGTAGCAGACAGCGCTTCTATCTCTCCCGACAGCGTTTTCAGCGTTGCCGTGATCGTCTTTCCCTGCGCGGCCGATTCCTCCGCAAGTTTCCGGATCTCATCGGCAACCACCGCAAACCCTTTGCCGGCGCTTCCTGCGTGCGCCGCCTCTATCGCCGCGTTCATCGCCAAAAGATTCGTTTGACTTGCGATGTGCTGAATCACGCTCGACGCTTCAAGCAGCCCGCCCGATTCTTCTGTTATTCGCTGCGTGATGCTGTTTGAGGCGTACAGAGTGTCTTTCCCGTTGGCGGTGGCGGAAGCAAGGTTGTTTATGATGCCGTCACTCTTTTCAAGCGTCGCCGTGATCGACGCGATGTTTTGGACCATCTCTTCTACGGCGGCGGACGACGCTGCTACGCTCACTGCTTGCTGCTCGATGCTGCCGGCAAGCTGCTTTATGGTGCGGATGATCTGTTCCACAGTGGCAGCCGTTTCTGTTACGCTCGCTGCTTGTGTCAGCGCCTGCTGTTTGACACCGTCGATATTCACGCTGATCTGGTTCACCGCGCCTGCCGTCTCGATGACATTGCTTGAAAGCGTCGTTCCAACTTCGTCCATAATGTGTGTGTGTGTTGACGCCTGAAAGCAGCTGTGCGGTGTGTGTATGAAATGTGTTTAGGTTATTGACGAGCAGTCCGAAAATATCGCGGCTTTTTATCTCTAGTCTTTTTACTGTAAAATTACCAGTAGACAACTTTGCTGTAAAGACCATGATATCATTGATCCGATCGTTGACATTTCGGTACAGGGTAAAGTTGATGAAAACGGCAGCACTGACAGCCACAATCGAAACGGGGATGACGGAATGGCGTATGGTATACACGATATCTTTTCCGTTATACAGCATGGCGATGAAGGGCGTTACGGAGAGGAACAGAATGCCGGAAAAAAGAAAATAGCTGACGAGCATGCCCCGTGTGACGTATGACATGGTGATGTATTTTTTCTCAAACGGCAAAAAGCGAAGCCAGCGCTCAATGTGCTGTAGCCACAGCATGTAGAAAAAGAGCGCCAACAGGTTCAAGCAGCCGAGCGAACCGAACATGCAAGCCGCGATCTGTGCAGGCGATCGTATTCCCTGGGAAAGGAGCGTCACCGTGGGAGCGGTTAGGGTAAAAAGGATGGGCAGCGCCAGATTAAGTTTCGAGTACGTTTGCAACGCTCGATTTGCTCGATCGATGCCGCTGGCAGTCGGCACGTAGTGCACAAGGGTGTGCATCGATTTTCTGTAGAGCAGCACTGGGAGAGCGATGTTCAGACAAAGGGTTACGAGGCACGGTGGCGCCAGAAAGAACTGCAAAAGTTCCTGTGGCATAACCGCGCCGATGTACCAGACGTACAAAAAGATGCAGGCAAAAAGCCCGTTGAACATTAAAAAGCCGTAGATGAAGATGGTCTTTGGCGGTTCAGTGACGGGCAACTGTCCGCCATCAGCTAAATTTTTCGGGGGGGGGGGGGGGGGTATTCATAACGGAAAGGCTCCTTACCGGTGATTTCGTTGTATTATACTCAGATATACAAAACAGCCGTAGTGTACTCT
>JAFUFE010000052.1 GCA_017470085.1 Treponema sp. | reverse complement strand
GCGCGATATCAACTATGATCCGACCAAGGGTTGGTTTATGAGTCAGCGGTTTGCCTGGTACGGGCTCATCCCCGGATTGGAAAAGGAGTTTTTCCTGCGCAGCGAGACAAAACTTGAAGGCTATTTTACGTTCTTCGACATTCCCATTACGGAACGATGGCATTTTAAATTGGTCGGTGCCGCTTATTCGGGGCTGTCGGTGGTGTTGCCTGTACCGAACTCGCTGTTCAGTAATTCTAACAAACTCTATATCGACGGCATGTTCAACGGCCGCGGATGGACGAACATCTACAACAGCGTGCGGGGAAAAATCATGTGGAGCAATCGCTTTGAGCTGCATATTCCGCTCGTTCCGAATATACTCGGATTGAGCGGCTTTTTCGATGCGGCGGTGGTCAAAAAAGAGCCACACCAGCTGTTCAGCGATTTGCATCTGGAGGATTTTTATTTCAGCTTCGGACCGGGTATCAGGTTTTTGCTGCCGCAGTTTCCGCTGCACTTGTTGTTTGCAACTACGTTTAAATACGACGGCACGAAAGTCAACTGGAATGGCGTGTTTCAGTTTGTCCTGTCGTTTAACTTGACCAACAGATAGACCGTCGTTACCGCGGTGGCGTGTTTAAGGAGGTTGTATGAGACGGGTACAAAAAAGAGTAGTAGTGGTGTGTGTGTATGCAGCAGTCACAGCATCGCTCTGGGCGCAGCAGATTACGCGGTTTGCCGTGGTCGACACGTCGCGCGTGTACAATGCCTATTTCCGGAATTCTTCCAACGTGCGCAACTACGAAAACCGTCGGGCGGAGTACCAGCGAGAAATTCAGGAGCGCACTGAAGAACTGCGACAGCTCCAGCAGCGGAAACTTGAGTATCAGCGGAGCGGAAACGATGCGGCAGCGATGCGCATTGAAAGCGAAATAACGCGTAAGACTGATTTTTTGACCGAGTATACGAATGCCAAAAACGTAGAGCTTGAGTCGATGCAGAGATCGCTGCGACATTCCGATGAGTTCTATCAGCGGTTGTATTCGGTGCTTGCCCGCATCGCTGAAAATGGCGGTTACACAATGATACTGAGCTTACAGCAGTCGAACGGCATCCTCTGGTACAGCAGTTCTGTTGACGTGACCGATCAAGTGATTGCCGAACTCGGCTTGTAAGGATGCGTGATGCCGCATGAACAGCGAAGATACGCCGCTCGTACAGCAGTATGATGCGATAAAAAAACAGTATCCGCACGCGGTGCTTTTTTTTCGGCTCGGTGATTTCTACGAGATGTTCGATGCCGATGCGCTTGAAGTGTCGCGGCTGCTGAATCTGACGCTGACGCATCGTGGGGCAAAACCGATGTGTGGCATTCCCTATCATGCGGCAAAGGTATACATCGCGCGGTTGTTGCGTATCGGAAAAAAAATTGCAATCTGCGAGCAAGTCGGCGAAGTGCCGCGCGCGAAAGGTTTGACCGAGCGCAAGGTCGTAGAAGTCATCACGCCCGGCACAGCGGTTGAAGCGGAATACCTTGACGGCAGTATGAACAGCTATGTGGCGTCACTGTCATTGTCGCG
>JAFUFE010000051.1 GCA_017470085.1 Treponema sp. | reverse complement strand
GGCTGCTGTTGCGCATTAAAATGCCAGTAGAAAAAGCGACGGAGGCGTTGCCACTTTTTGCACAAGCGATAACGGAAGCAACCTTTACTGATGCCGGCCGTATAAAGAGCATTGCCGAAGATTACTACAACAGCGCGCTCGAGTCAGTTGTTCCGGCGGGGCATCGATTTATGGCATCGCGCACCGTGTGCTGTATAAGCCGAACAAAAGCCGTGGTGGAATTATGGCGCGGGCTGCGGCAGATTTTTGCGTTGAAAGAACTGGTGCGCTCCCAGGGGGATGCTCTTGGGGAGCGCTTTACAGCGATGCTGAAAGCCATACGTGCTGGCGGTGCGCTCGTGCATTGTACCGCGGATGAAACTTCCCTTGCAATCATTCAACCGCTCCTTGGAGCGTTCACTGCTGCTGCAGCACTGCACGCGCTTACCCCGCGTGAAGCGTATGCCGATAAAGCGTGGTACGAGCTGACCGCGCTGCCAGGGCTTCCCTATGACGTTCCAGCAGAAATCGTGCGCGCCGACACGCAAGTCGGCGCTGCTGCGGCTGCGGTGCGCATTGGCCAGCTTACCATCCGCGAACAGGCAGCGTTTGAAGTATTCAGTCATTGGCTTTCAGCGACTGGGCTGTGGTCACACATCAGAATGGCGGGAGGAGCATACGGCGCTTTTTCTGATAGTGATGCGCGTGACGGTTTTTTCCGGTTTACGACATACCGCGATCCACTGCCGGCACGCTCACTGACTGAGTTTACAGCGTGTGTCACAGAAGCCTGTTCCGCGCACTTGACCGAGGATGCTGTTGAACGGGCAGTGACGGGGACATACAGCGATGTCGTGCAGCCGTCGTCTCCAGCGGGGCGAGGGATGATAGGGCTTCGCCGCGTGCTTTCTGCTACTCCAGAAGAAGATATCTCTGAGCTCCGAAAATCGATTCTTGCCATAAAAAAAGATGACATAGCGATGGCCGCGGCAACGCTCTCTTCGTGCATGACATCTTCCCGGACGGCACTTTTAACTGACGGACGGGAGCCACAAACGCCCTATACGATTGACTTTCCATAAAATCACACCCCCCATAAACAGCACGTTTTAGGAGGCTTCGCTGATAGTGTATAGAGCGGTTCCGATTTATACGTATGCTGCTGCGTCGTTACCGAGCGTCGGAAGACAGGTGCATGCAGTGCCGCTGCTATGTTCTTCCGTAATAAGGCACGCCGACAGATCTGCCGTCGGCGCATTGTAGTGAAGTTTCGTGTATCCGTTGCCGATAGTAAAATTGAGTACTTTTTCATGTGATGAGGGGATATGAATATTTATGGCGGTCGCTAAGAACAGCATCGATAGTAGAAAATATCGTTTGCCTGGCGTATTGAAAAAAAATGGTTTTTTGACCCACCGATTCTTTTTTACTGGTTTTGAAAAGATTACGAATGTGGAGCGGAAATTTTTCATAGAAGTGTGTCAGCTGAATCCCGCCCTTTCCCCGCTGGAACCGGTCTTGGGATTTGAATCGCGCATACAAGTGAGCGAAAGCGCACTACAGTATGCGCTTGCCGGAACGGAATCGGCGGATGCCGTTATTCACGAGCATGTCGTACAGCCGTCATATATCGTGGTTCGGGCGGGAACATTTGGCGCAGGAGCAAAGCAAGTGTGTCAGTATTACGCTGCAAAGACCATGACGGTCTCAAGAAAAAAATTCTTAATTGAGGCCGACAACTGCACGTTTAAAAATGAATCGCTTTTAGGCAAAATCTCCTGTGCAGAAAATGAAGTAATCGCACACCCTGAATATTTTTGCGACTCCGGAACGGTCAGCTGGAATATTCACTATACGCTGCATCACGATACCGCGGATACCGGCTACTGCATCAAAACTGAAAAATGGTTTCCCATAGGAGGGGCGGCAGAATTTTTTGGAACGATTGTATTTGACGGCTGCGAATACCGGGTGATTGAAGAAACGTCATCGGGGGTGATCGATGTTAGCTGCGGCAGAACCTATCCCCTGCCACTCGTTCATATAGCGTCCTCTCATTTGACGAGCATCATCAGCGGAAAGCGGCTTGAGAATTCTTGTTTTGCCGTGCACGGCGAATACGGCGGCGGTGTCGCTCTCTTTGCGTCATTTGATGCGCGAAAATTAGTGTTTCGGCCGCATCCTAAAAAATCAGGATACACCAACCAGTGTACGTGCGTCATTATGCCAGAAGATGAAGCCGGTGAAAAATTGCATTGGTCGGTGAGCGTCTCAAACAGACAGTGGATTGTTGATGTGGATATATTCTGTCCGTCAAAAGAATTGATGGTACGCGAATTTGAACTGCCGGAAGGAAACAAAAAAACAGTTAAAGTGCTCGGCGGTGGTACCGGCAGCGGTGAAATTAAGTTGTACCGCCGACTAAAGAAAAACAGTATCGAACTAATAGAACATGCACGTGTGGAGAACGCGCTCTGTGAATACGGTCGCGGTGACGAAGTTTCGTAAGCTATGCACCGGCGTAAGTAATCAGTGTCTGCACCGGGTATGGAGCGAGCGCCGTCTCATACTGCAAATTCGGTAGCCCGATAACGCCAAAATATCCCGTAACGATGCCGTTGCCTTGTTCAATGAGATTGCGCGCGGCGTTGAGCGTTCCCCCAGTCGCAATAAGGTCATCGACGATAAGATATTTTTTCCCCGCTTCAATGTCAAGCTGGTGCGCCTCGATAGAAGCGGTGCCGTACTCCAGCGAATACGAACACGTGTATTTTGCTCCCGGCAGTTTTCCTTTCTTTCTGATGAGGACGAGCGGCAGCCGCATGCGCTCGGCGAACGGCGCGGCAAACAAAAATCCTCGGGATTCGACGCCAGCGACAGCGTCGATGGCAGATCCGCGGTACAGCGCAATCATCCGGTCGATGCAGTACGTAAATGCTGCCGGCTGCACAAAGATACCGGTGATATCGTAGAACAGTACGCCCGGCTTTGGAAAATCCGGAATACGGCGAATCGCGTTGTCTATCAGAGAAACTGATGCCATAAACTCTATTGTAATAAGCGTGCTAAAACTCGTCAAGCCGTTGTACGGCATCCTATAGGTCACCGCTGATACTGACAGCGGGGGTGATTGCAGAACACCACGCAGGGACACGCGGTATATGCGACAATTTTTACATGAGCGAGCGGTGGGAAGAACCGCCCTTCCAGCCTTCGCTCACGCTCATCCTCCTCGTGTGCCGTTGGCACACTGCGGTGGACTAAAGGGCTTCCAGGGCGGGCTCGGCTGCTTCCGCAGAAAGTGCGCTCGTTGGCACAGCACGCCGCGCACCCCAAGGAACTGCCTACAATTTTTTCCCATGAGAAAAATCACAGCAAGCCGTGTGACCTCGTGCCACGCGGCTTGTCCTATTTTCCGCTCCGCGAAAAATCACAGGCTTTTGCCATGCCTTCTTGCACGGTGTCCGTTGCGTACACGGCTCTGCGGCGGTCAATTTTGCTGGCACGTCCCGCACGCGATGAGTTTCACACTGTTGCTCTGGAATAGGCGTGCGGGGGTGTTCCACAAGGAAATATAAATGATTTTTTACAAAAAGTAAACATAAATTTATCTTTTATTCATCATTTTCTTGTACTTTTTGGTGAAATGCGACGGATATAACAGAACTTTATCGCGGTGGCGGTCAGGCGGAAGAAATGCGTCCCACTGGCAAAACGCCGTCAGGCTGACGGCTGTCTGGTTAGGCTGGCTTCTGTGAGCGTCCCTGCTGGTCAGACGGACAACCTCCGTGTTGGCGAGCCGCGTGACTTCGTGTCACGCGGCTTTCT
>JAFUFE010000004.1 GCA_017470085.1 Treponema sp. | reverse complement strand
GGCGAATGAACAACGCGCTGCTGACGGCGACGGGTGGCCAAATGGACAACGCGCCGCCGCGCACGGACGCGCACTCCCCGGAGCAAGTGCCCTGCCGGGAGCCAGCTTGCAGGGGGGGGGTGAATGTCGGAAACCAGCTCGCCTGAGCCAAGCGATAGCAACGTGCCAACGCACAGAAGTTTTCCTCGCGCTCTGGCGCATGGACGCGCAGGCATGCGCGCTACTGGGCGGCTCGGAGCGACTGAGGCCGCCTTCCCGCGTACGCCTCCACACCGGCAGCTCGCCAAGGGCGACAGCCACTTTTCTTGACACATACGAATATTCTGAAGTATAGTTAATGTCGGTTTGGCGGCGCCGTATGGGCAAGAAAATATCAGGCGCAGTCGAGGAGTATCGTACTATGATGAAAATGGGCGTGGTTCTGTGCGGTATCTGCGCTGTGCTGGCAGGAGGCTGCACGCGGCAGGACGGAAAGACGAAAATCGGCATCGTGCAGCTGGTGGAGCATGAGGCACTCGACGCGGCGTATCGCGGCTTTGTCGACGCGCTTTCGGAAAATGGCTACGTTGACGGGGAGAACGTCACGATTGACTATCAGAACGCGCAGGGGGAACAGGCGAACTGCGTCACGATTGCGCAGAAGTTTGTCAATGACCGCAGCGATTTGATTTTGGCGATCGCGACGCCCGCAGCACAGGCGGCGGCCAACTACACCACGCAGATTCCTATTTTGGTGACTGCGGTTACCGATCCGGAAAGCGCGCATCTGGTCAATTCAAACGCGCATCCCGGTACCAACGTGTCCGGCACTTCAGACCTAACGCCGTGCGCCGCACAGATAGAACTGCTCGTGCGCATTCTTCCCGCAGTGCGGACGGTTGGCATGCTCTACTGTTCAAGTGAGCAGAACTCGATTTTTCAGATTAACCTCGCGAAAGCAGCGTGCGACCAGCTCGGGCTGACATACATCGATGCGACGGTTTCAAACTCAAACGAAATACAGCAGGTCGTGCAGAGTTTGGTCGGTCGCGTGGACGCCCTTTATCTGCCCACTGACAACATGATTGCGGCGGGTATGGCGACGGTGGCACAGGTAGCAAACGCCAATCGGATTCCGACCGTCTGTGGAGAGGCAAATATGGTACGGAACGGTGGCATGATTACGTACGGCATCGACTACTATGAGCTTGGCAGGCAGACCGGCATGATGGCAGTGGCGGTGTTGCGCGATGGAGCATCGGTTGCCGACATGCCGATTCAGTACGTGTCCGATGACGCCCTGTCGCTTGCGTACAATGAGGACACGCTCACTGCTGTTGGGGTGACGCTTCCCGCTGACCTGCGCTAACACGGATGCACGGGTATGGGAATCCTACTGGCGTTACAGGGGGCTATTTCACAGGGCGTCCTGTGGGGCGTCATGACCTTAGGTATCTATCTGACATTCCGCGTCTTGGATATGGCGGATTTGACCGTTGACGGAAGCTTTGCAACGGGAGGCGCTGTCGTCGGCAGGATGATTTTTGCGGGCGTTCACCCGTCTGTGTCGCTGCTTGCCTCGTTCGCCGCTGGTCTTTTGTGTGGTCTTGCCACTGGGTTAATGCATACAAAGCTGAAAATCCACGTGCTGCTGTCGAGCATCCTGACAATGATAGCGCTCTATTCAATAAATATCCGCATCATGGGGCGGGCAAACGTGCCGCTGCTCGGCGTTCGGACGATCCTGACGCCGCTTTTAGCGCACGGCATGACGATGACGGGCGCCTCGCTTGCGGTTGGCGCAGTTTTTGTCGTGGCTGTTGTCGCGGTGCTCTATTGGTTTTTGGGTACGGAGATCGGCTGTGCTGTGCGCGCTACCGGCAACAATGACCGTATGATGCGCGCGCTCGGCGTCAACACCGACCACATCAAAATTCTCGGGCTTATGATTGCGAACGGACTGGTTGCGCTGTCGGGTGGACTAGTCGCGCAAAGTCAAGGCTATGCTGATGTCGGCATGGGGCAGGGCGCCATCGTGATAGGTCTTGCGTCAATCATCATCGGCGAGGTGTTGTTCGGGGAGCGCATCGCGTTTTGGTATACGCTTTTGTCCGTGGTGTTCGGCTCGATTGTGTACCGCATCATCATTGCAGTCGTGCTGCAGCTCGGCCTCAAGTCGACTGACTTAAAGCTGCTCACCGCGCTCATCGTTGCCGCTTCGCTTGCGGTACCGGTTCTAACGGCGCGCGCGCAACGCCGACGGCGCTCCGTGCCTGGCTCCCGCCGTGACGACGAGCAGAGCGCCGAAGAACGTGCTGGACACGACAGTTTTGTTTCAGACGGCGGCGTGGAGTAGGGGCGCCGTGCGGGAGCTATCATGCTGAAGCTGTTCAACATTTCAAAGACATTTCATCCGGGGACCATCACCGAAAAGCGCGCGCTTTGGAACGTCAACCTAACCATACACGACGGCGATTTCGTAACGGTTATCGGGGGGAACGGCGCAGGAAAGTCGACGCTGCTCAACTTGATTGCGGGCGTTCACGATGCAGACACCGGCTCCATCGTCCTTGACGGCGTGGACATCACTGACATGCCGGAACACCGCCGCGCGCGCTATCTGGGGCGCGTCTTTCAGGATCCGCTCATGGGTACCGCCGCGAACATGCAGATAGACGAGAATCTGGCGCTCGCATTTCGGCGCGGTAGTCGACGGACGCTCGCGTGGGAAATTCGGCCGGCGGAACGCGCCGTGTACTACAAAAAACTTGCACTATTGGGACTGCGGCTTGAGGACCGCATGCGGAGCAAGGTGGGGCTGCTCTCCGGCGGCCAGCGGCAAGCGCTCACGCTGCTTATGGCGACGCTCCAAAAACCAAAGCTGCTGCTGCTGGATGAGCACACGGCAGCGCTCGACCCTAAAACGGCGCAAAAGGTGCTTGCCCTGACCGAACGGTTCGTGGCAGACGATCACCTGACGGCGTTTATGGTGACGCACAATATGCGGCACGCCATTCGTTACGGCAATCGCCTTATTATGATGAGCGAAGGGCGCATCATATACGACGTGTGCGGCGAAGACAAGCGGCGCCTGACGGTGGCGGATCTGCTTGAAAAGTTCGGTGCTGACGGTACCGATGCCACGCTGCAAGACCGTATGCTCTTAAACTGACCGGATGGCGCCGCATTCCGGCCGCTGCTGACCGGGCACGCTGTTTTGGTCTTTACGGAAAATCGTGCCAAAAGCCCAATCGTGCCGGCTTTTTCTGAAAAATCGCTCCGCGCTGCACTCATACAGACATCGAAACATGCTCATTTATAGCTACTAGTTGACAGTAGTATTCATAATAGGGTACAATAATATACAATTTTTTTAATCATATTATATCTATAGTTTTGTTATGGTGAACTAAAAATAAATATTTTGTTATAATAACGGCTCACTCTGACACAGAGCGCAAAAGGAGGTCGGCATGGCTGAGGCACAAATCCAAAAATTCGGGAAAAATATCCTGATTCCCTACTATATGATTATTGGCTTACCGTTGGTAGTGTATACATTGTTCTTGCTGTTCATTGGGGAATTCTCAGGAAAAGAAATTCTGCTGATTTGGCAAAGTCCGCTGGTGGTTATTATAGCGACTTTGTTTTTAGTGGTGGTGCCTACTTTTATTTGGAAATACTGCGAGCGACACATATGCGCGTATGACAGCACTTCTGAAGAGTCCCTGTTCCGCGCAAACCGAGCGGTAAAACTGATGGAGCGCTTGATCTTTTTTCACGTATTTGATTTGGGCATTCCAATGATAGGACTGCCGATTTTTGTTTTACAGGGAGTACGGAGCGTCAATTTCCGGGTGCTGATTTATGCTACGTATGGCATCATCCTGCTGTTTTCAATTATTCCGTATATCGTGTTCATGCAGGCGCTCGAACACCATGTCAAGCGGCTTGAACTTCGGATGAAGCTTATCACCACCGGATTTATCGGACGGAACATTATTGTCTCGTTGTTTTCTGTAATCGGTACGGTGTTTTGCATTCTCGCACCGGTCTATGTTGACGGGCTCGAAGGCGCCGCCATGGTTTACCGATTGATACTCTGTGCAGGGCTGGGCATCAACGTATCCGTTATTACCACTGTCATGCTGCAAGTGGCCGTCCGTAACCGCATCAAGACGTTGGTTACCTATGTCAATAATCTAAAAAAATACGACTATACGCAGAACGCGCTCGAAATCCGTGGGCGTGACGAGTTAGGCATACTAGGGCGCGACCTGAATATCTTTACCGAAAATACCAAAGACTTAATCAACACCATTTCGAGCAGCGCGGATACCTCGCAGGCAGTGGGCAAACAGCTGTCTGAAAGCGCGGGCGAAGTGTCGTCGTCTATAACAGAGATTTCGGCAAGTATCAATCAAATCCGTGCGCGTGTTGGCCAGCAGGCCGGAAGCGTGGAAGAAGTGGAGGCGCTCGTGTTCGGTATGACCGACCAGATTAAAAAGCTGAATGCGAGCGTCGGCGAATCCAAGAGCGCCATCTCGGAGTCATCGAGTGCGGTTGAAGAGATGGTGGCGAGCATCAGGAGCGTGACTGAAACGCTGAATCAGAATGCGCGGACGGTTGAGCAGTTAACGCAGGCGTCTGATGAAGGGAGAAGCCGGGTAGAACAGTCCGTTGAGCAGACGCGTATCATCATGGAAGAGTCCGCAGGCCTTTTGGAAGCAAGTGCGATTATCCAGAACATCGCCGAACAGACGAACCTGTTGGCCATGAACGCGGCGATTGAGGCGGCGCACGCGGGAGAAGCAGGCAAAGGTTTTGCCGTTGTTGCTGATGAGATCCGGAAGCTCGCTGAGCAGTCGAACACGCAGGGCAAAGCGATTACCGGTCAGCTTGAAAAACTACAGACGTCCATCGCAAATATTTCTGACGGCACCAAGCACGTGCAGGAGCAGTTTTCGATCATTTATAATTTTGCCGGTAAAGTACAAGATCAGGAAAAAGTGGTGGTGAACGCCATGCACGAGCAGTCTGCCGGTTCCAATCTGGTGTTGGATGCCATCAAAGTGATGCAGAAAAGCATAGACGTGCTCTCTGCCGGTTCAAGCGAAGTGATGGCCGGCGCGGATCAGGTGGCGGAAAAAATGAAGGTGGTAAGCAACGTGGCCGAAGAAGTTAACGGCGCGGTGACCGAAATGCAGATCGGCGCGCAAACGATTGTGGACAGTGTGAGCACGGTGGTGGATGCTACCGTAGAGAACGACAAAACTATTCAAAACCTGCGGAGCGAAGTGCAGAAGTTTAAGCTGGTGTAGCCGCCGGTGCGCGTCTCGGTCGCGTCTGAAACCGCCGTACCGCTGGGGAGCGGCGGCCGTCAAACGGGGGCGATTTTCGGCGGCGCCCTCTGGCAAACCGCGCGTAATCCTTGTTGTGTGCCGGGGTGCGGGCGATACGCGTAGGTGGTGTGTGGTGTGGCAAAAGCAGTGCACCCGCACGGTATACAATGAAACTCGTACGCTGCGAATGTCTATCGATAATTGACAGAAGCGAGCCCTTTGTTATAAAATAATACCATACAAAAGGTGTAGTTTAAAAGCCGCCGTGTTACTGGAGCCGGTATCTTTAGACTGTTGGAATTTTTTTTATAGTTGTGGAGGAATACATGACTAACGAAACCCCGAATATCATTCCGCCGTTTCCAAGAAAGCTGTACATTAACTTTTTCGGCAGTTATCTATTTCCTGTTTTGATGACGAGTTTTATGCTGGTATTTACCAAAGAGCTTACGTTTCGGGAATTGTTGAGCATATACAGTTCATTTATAGTAATGATTGTAGTTTTGCTCTATGACATAACCATTCCGTTCGTCTTTATAAAGACCATGGAGCGAAAGTTCACCGCCTACGACGGTACGCCAGAGGCGACGGCGCGCATCAATCGGCTTGCGGGCTTGTTTGAAAACATACAGATCAGCCTAATACTGCTCAACGGATTTTTGACGGTGCTTGTAGCGACCGTCGCCGCGCGGAGCAAAGGCATCGATATAAGCGTACTGGTGCTTTCGTTTTTGAGCTACGGCGGCATCGGGCTTTTTGCATCGTTTCCCCATATTCTGTTTACGCAAATATTTGAGCAGCATCTCAAAGATGTGCCGTTGACCAAGGAAACAATGTTGATGAACTATGTGATACGGAATGGGTTTGTGGTGCTGTTTGCCGTCGTCGGGGTTCTGCTCATAGCGGTTGCTCCGATATTTGTAGACGTCGCACTTGAAAATACCTCCACCATTCAGCTGTTTACCGTGCGAATGTTGCCGCCGTCGCTCGTGGGAGTGGGAATGGCATTTCTTGACATCACGCTGCTCCAGCTGCACACGCAGCGACGGCTCGGCATTATTGGGCGGTTTGTCAATGCGCTCGGAGACAACGACTATACGCAGAATCCGCTTATCATTTCGAGCCGCGATGAATTAGGCATTGTGGGCGTCGGCTTGAATCGGTTCTACGGTTCGATCAGGGAACTGTTGGGTGCAGTGGATGAATCCGTTAATTTGTCAATCACCTCTGCAGAGGGGCTTGCGGAGCGGATGCAAGAAAGTTCGTCTGCCATCACTCAGATTGTTGCGAACATCGATTCCGTAAAAAGCCGCATCATCAATCAGGCGGCGGGTGTGGAAGAAACGTCGGCGACCATCAAAGCGATGGTCGATCAGGTTGGCCACCTGAACAACATTGTGGAGCGGCAGTCCGTTGACATTCAGAACTCGTCGAGCGCGGTTGAAGAGATGGTTGCGAACATTCGTTCGGTGACGGATATTTTGAACCGGAATGCCGGTGCGGTCAATGAGCTGTCCGTGGCTTCCGATGGCGGCCGCACAAAGGTTGAACAGGCGGTCGAAGGTTCCAAGGTAGTGTTGGAGGAGTCCGCCGGTTTGCTTGAGGCAAGTTCCATTATCCAGAACATCGCCGAGCAGACGAACCTGTTGGCCATGAATGCGGCGATTGAGGCGGCGCACGCGGGAGAAGCAGGTAAAGGCTTTGCCGTCGTTTCCGACGAAATCCGAAAGCTCGCCGAGCAGTCGAACACGCAGGGGAAAGTGATTACCGGTCAGCTCGGCAAGCTCCAGACGGCTATCAACGGCATTACCGCTATGACGAAGGAAGTGCAGGATTCGTTTCAGGTGATTTTTAAGCTCGCGGAAACGGTTAAGAATCAGGAGCAGGTCATTGTGAACGCGATGCAGGAACAGTCGGCCGGCAGCACGCAGGTGCTTGAAGCGATCCGTTCGATGAAGGTCAGTACGCAGTCGCTTCAGCAGGGATCTGCCGAAGTGTCGTCGGGCGGTATGCAGATTGCTAACGAGATGAAAACGCTCGAGCAGGTGACTGAAGAAGTAAGCGGCGCAATGGACGAAATGTCGGTTGGCACACAGACGATTATGGAGTCGATTGGCGAGGTAACCGATGCGTCCGCCGCCAATACCAACAACATCAGGAAGGTACAGCTGGAAATGTCGAAGTTCCATTTAAGCTGCGAGGTTGGAAAACACAGCTGATGTGGTGAAAGTCGGTAGGGAACATGTCCGCGTGTCAAGTGATGCGCGGATTTTTTCTTTTAAAAACGGTAGCGCACCATCAAGCGGAAACGGCCAAATGATCGGCACGATGTAAAGGAGCCGTGCAGTGGAAACAGCAGGGAGTTCGTGCGCGCTTTAGCGGATAATGCTGAACACGCCAGCGCTGACGGCCGCCATGATACTGCCAGCGATCAGCACACCGGTTATGACGGCGCATACGGTTTCTTTGAAACGCATCCCCAAAAAGCTTGCACCGAGCGTTCCCGTCCACGCACCCGTTCCGGGAAGCGGAATGGCTACAAAGAGCGCGAGCGCAATAAAAAAGCCACGGCCTGCGGTGGCGGTTAGCCGGTCGCCGGCAGCTTTCCCTTTGGTCAAGAAGAACGTGCAGAAGCTGTGCAGCATTTTGGTGCGCGCGCCCCATTCAAGAAAGCGACGGGCAAAAAGATAGATAAATGGAACGGGAACCATGTTGCCGACAATGGCGACTACATATGCGGGAAACAGCGGCAGCGGTGGGGTAAACGCTTGAGAGACGGGAATTGCCCCGCGCAGCTCGACGAGCGGCAGCAGGGAGATAAAAAAAACCCACAGAAAACGTGCTGTCATATAACTGAGAGTATACTTGACAGCAGCGATTGTTTCAATGTTAGATAGAGATATATATGAAAATATATTCTCTTTTTGCCATATGCAGCACGCTGCTTGTAAGCGGTGCGCTGCATGCTGAAGCGGCCATACCGTTGCATGACGGGCAGGCCGGGCATTCGTTTGGTCTGTGCGTTGCTCTGAATACCGGGGAAGGATTTGAACCATCGCAGAGCGCGGTGGAATTGCTCTACCGGTATGCGGGTGCGCGTTTCAGTGCGCTCGGCGGTATAAAGTGCGCTGGGAGCGTGTTCGCCTTTACGGGTATGGGCATGTACTGGCTGTATCGTTCCAAACGGCAGGCGTTCGGGGGAGGTGGCATCTATCACTGTGACGTATTTGCTGACGTGAGCGTTACCAATGATTTTTTGCTCGGTGTGCGCTACGCGGCATGTCCGGTGTGGTGGTTTTCTCTTTCAGCACACGCGTACTATTTTTATAAGGTGCGGACGATTTTTGCGCTCGGTCGCGCATTGACCCACCACACGGGAGCAGTGTTGTTGCGGCTTCAGTTTCGTCCGGTCGAATGGCTTTCCCTGTATGCCGCCGTTGCCACGTATGAAACCTTTCGTTTTATGGTGCTCGCTTCTCCGTCGTTTATAGCCGGCATGCAAGCGTGGATACAGAATCAGTGGAGCATCGACTTTGAGGCGGTGAGCCACTATATCGATTTTTTTACGCTGTCTGCTGCGCGTGAAGATGTTGAATTTCGGGTGAGCGTATGGTGCCGACTGTAAGGTATACGGCGATACTGTGCGCGCTAGCAGCGCTGGCATGTGCCTCGTGCGAATACGGGCTCCATGAAGCGTTTTGGCGCAGCAATGCCGTTGACGTCCGTGCGGCTCAAATGGCAGAAGTAAGCGAACCGGATACGCTGGGGGGAGCACAACAGTATGCTGTAGTCATCATCACAGATACGCATTACGGAAAAGGGTATGAGCCGCTCGATGACCGCTTCATTGCAAGCTTAAAAAAGCAGCCGAACGTCAAATTCGTGATTTCGTTGGGTGACTGCGTTGACCACGGCCTCGGTACTGAAGTTGCTCAATATGCAGCGTTTATTGAACGCATTAAAGTGGAATGCGGGTTGCCGGTGTATTCGGTAGTTGGAAATCATGATTTATATAATTCAGGATGGTCAAAGTGGCAAGAGCAAGTCGCCGCACGGCACGCGTATACGTCCTGCTATCATTTTACCACAAACGACACGTTCAGCTGGTATTTTCTGGATAACGCGAGTGGTACCTTCGGGCGTAAGCAGCTTGCCGTAATGAAAGAAAAGATGGAAACTGATACGCGGCCAAAATTCGTTTTTGCACACATCCCACTCTATTCCCAGTTGGACCGTGGAAGCTATTTTTCTTTGCAGAACGAACGTGAAGGCAATCAGGTGATTTCGCTTTTTGCTCGGACGAATGTCCGCATGATGTGTGCAGGGCATACGCATCGAAATGAACAGAATGACCTCGGAAAATTAAAGTTGTACACAATTGGAACATTTATGAAATCACGGATGGCGATGTTGCATGTGGATGAAAGTGCGGACACGGTAACGGTACAGTATGTTAAAATTAAATAGTGAATGCGGCCGCGGTTTTCGGAGCCATTGAACCGGCCGTGCAGCGCGGATGCACTGTGGTGTGCGCTGTTGTTGCCGTCAGTATCGAAAATGTGGTAGAGTGATGGTGTCTCTGTGGCAACAGAACATACGAACAGGCAGCTGTCTGCAATTTTAAAGCGCTGGAACAAAACGATGGAATACGAAGGAGCCGTGTATCGCCCGCCGAGTGAGGCGCGCAGTTTAATTGTACAGGTGACTATTGGCTGTGCGCACAATACCTGTACGTTTTGCAATATGTATATCGACAAACAATTCCGCATTCGGGCGCTTGATGATATCCTTGCCGACCTTGAATCGGAGGCGCGTCAGTCGTATGCGCCGTTCGTTGAGCGCGTTTTTTTGGCGGACGGGGACGCACTGGTAATGCGTACGGAACAGTTGCTTGCAATTCTTTCCGCCGTGTACCGACTGTTTCCGCACATTGCGCGCGTGTCTCTGTACGGTACGGCAGGTGATGTGCTCCGCAAAAGCGATGAAGAGCTCCGCCAGTTGCGGGCGGCAGGACTTGAGCTTATCTACCTTGGCGCTGAATCGGGCGATGACGAAATTTTGCGGAGCGTCCGGAAAGATACCACTTCCCGGGAGATGGTGGCTGCTGCAAAACGGCTACACGACAGCGGTATGCAGTGTTCCGTAACGTTGATTTCTGGACTCGGCGGCAAGGAAAAGATAACGGCGCATGCGCGTGCTTCTGCAGAATTGATTTCCTGTATGCGGCCGCTGTACGTGTCGTTTTTGACGCTGCAGCTGGCACCGGGAACGCCGCTGTATGAAGATGTCATGGCGGGACGATTTCACCGCATCACTACGGAAGATTCAGTGCGCGAAATGGAAGAGTTCCTTTCCCATGTCGACGCGCCCGGTTCGATTTTTCGGATGAATCATGCTTCTAACTGTTTTACGCTTGCTGGTACGTTGAATAAAGATATCCCTGCGCTGCTTCGTGTTCTTCAGGAAGTAAAATCGGGCGAGCGCTTCTCCCGTCGGATGGGAGCGCGGGAAATTTTATAGACCGCGGTAGCGCTGTACCCAAAAACAATTTTTCTTAAAAATATGGTAAAATGTATATTTTTTTTCAACAGCGACTTGATTAAAAATGAATAGTAATTTATTATTGAATCACTATTTGTTTTTGATGGATGTACAAAAGCAGGCGGGTATATGCAGGTTTTAAAAGAGAAAGTCAGACAGAAGATCCTTTCGGCGGCAGAGATGGTTTTTTATAAAAAAGATTATCGGAGCGCTACGGTGGCGGATATTGCCGGGAAAGCGGGCGTTCCGGTTGCACTCATCTATACGTATTTCAATAGTAAAGCCGTATTGTTTGACGCCGTTGTCAATTCAGTGTATGTAAATTTTTCAACTGCGCTGGATAAAGAAGAACGTGCGCACGGTTCAGCCGTCAGCCGGTTTGAAGCGGCAGGGGAAAAGTATATCCACGAACTGTTGAAAAATCATCGTGCGGTGGTTATTTTGATGGATAAAAGTTCTGGGACGAAACATGCTGGTGCAAAACAGACTGTGGTTCGTCAGTTGCAACGTCATATAGAGCACGGACTGCGGCGGCGAGTGGCAGCATCCTATGATCCAAAGCTTGCCCACATTTTGGCGAATAATTTTGTGGAGGGGCTACTCGAAATTGCGCGGCATTACCGGAATGATGAGTGGGCACGAACCATGCTACGTCTTATGACACAGTGTTATTACAGTGGAGTGGAATCGTTATAGGAGGCACCGTGGTTACTCGGTAGCTTTATCAGCTGTGACAGAATTGGTTATTTTTTTTGGATTAATAGTGAATATATATTCAATATTATTTATTTTTGACTACTCCCCATACCGAAAAAGGCATATGGTGCGCATGGGATGGGTACGTGTAGAGGAGGTTTTTTATGGAGGAAAAAAGTTTCAGAAAGAGTGTAGTCGGTAAAAACAGACGTTCTAATATACTGCTTGCATTAAAATTGCTCTGTGATGTGCTGCCACAGGTGGTGCTGGTGTACATCATCAATGGGTTAATTACAGAGACGGTGCGTATACGTACAATGGGAACGGCTTTTGCCGTGATGTTTGTTTTTTTTGCGCTCAAAGAACTATTGTATTATTTTGCGACGAAGAGTGCCCACAAAAAGGCGTACGACACCTTGACAGAGTTGCGGCTCCGCATCATCGAGCGCTTAAAACAGTTGCATCTGGGATTTTTTAAAGAGCATACTACCGGCGAACTGACGAACATCATTCAGCATGATGTGGAGCAGGTGGAGGTGTATCTTGCACACGGCTTGCCGGAGATTATGTCGGCGACGCTATTGCCATTGATAATCGCCGGAGCGATGCTTTTTGTTGACTGGCGTCTTGCGCTGGTGATGGTTACCGGCGTGCCGCTCATGTTTTTAGTAAAGCACTTCTCTGCAAAAATGCTGACACGGAATTTTCAAATTTATTTTAATCAGGAAAAAAACATGCAAGCAGAATTGATGGAATACGTAAAAAATATTTCGGTCATCAAAGCATTTGCGAAGGAAGAAACAATCAGTGAGCGGACGTTAAAAACGGCACAAGGATACATCCGTTCGGTAAAAAAAAGCATGGGCGGAATAACGAGTGTCATGGTATTCATCGATGTCTTTATGGAAATCGGTGTGGTGCTGGTGATGATTGTGGGCAGTCTGCTGCTTGCAAACGGAGCAATCACCGTACCGAAATTTATTTTGGCGATAATTCTGTCGTCTGCATTCACAGCATCGATCAGTAAAACTGCTACCTTACATCATTTTTCAATTGTGTTTACCGAAGCGCTCAAAGCAATCGGGCGGGTTTTGCTGGAAAAGGTTCCGGAAAAAAAGAAAAATGCAGCTGTGCCGTTTGGCGATATTGAATTTCACAATGTCAGTTTTAGTTATGGAGGAGATCGATTTAAATTACAAAATATCAATTTCACGATACAGAAAAACAGCGTCACCGCCTTTGTGGGGACAAGCGGTTGTGGAAAAAGTACGGTGGCAAATCTGCTGATGGGATTTTGGGATGCGGAAGAGGGAAAGATTACCATCTCCGGAGAAGATATCACAGAATATCGTCAGGAAAATATTTCTGCGCTCATCGGAAGTGTTCAGCAGGACGTGATTCTGTTTGATCTGAGTATTTTTGAGAACATCGCGATTGGCCGGGTGGGAGCGGATAGCGCTGCTGTAATTGATGCTGCCAAAAAGGCGCGCTGTCACGATTTTATTTCATCGCTTCCGAACGGATATGACACAAAGGTGGGGGAAATGGGCGTAAAACTATCCGGTGGAGAAAAGCAGCGGATTTCAATCGCTCGAATGATATTGAAAAATGCGCCAATTTTAATTTTGGATGAAGCGATGGCCGCGGTGGACAGCGAAAATGAACGGCTCATCGGTCAAGCGATAGACGATTTGAGCACTGATAAGACGGTCATCACGATTGCCCATCACTTGAATACTGTCAGAGCGGCGGATCAGATTGTCGTTATGGATAAAGGTACGGTGCTCGATGCCGGGACGCATGAAGCATTGATGGCGCGATGCAGTTTGTATCAGGATATGGTAGCGGCACAAAACAAGGTTGATGAATGGGATTTAAAAGCGGATAGCGTTTACGGGCAACAGGCGGAACGCTGTGCTGGTGGTGCGGAGGTGCGGTGATGTTTCAAGAGATGTTTAAATTGCTGACCGTAAGCGGGAGAAAAGATGTGTGCATATCCGCTTTGTTTTTTGCGTTATACGGTTTAAGTGCCATCGGCATGATTGTATTCGTTTTTTTTATTCTGTTTCACCTGACGGGGGGGGGAGCCGTTATGGCCGTCTATCCGCATCTTGTCTGCATCGGGCTGCTCGTTGTGTTTAAAGGAATCTGCAATATGGTTGCTGACCTTAAAAAACATGGAGCGGGATTTGATATCGTGCAGCAAATCAGGGAGCGGATGATTATTAAACTGAAACAGTTCAGCCTCGGATTTTATACCAATGAACGATTGGGAGAAATCAATACGATTCTGCATAAAGACGTGGATAACATGTCGCTGGTAGTAGGGCACCTGTGGCCGAGGATGTTTGGCGATTTTTTAGTAGCGCTTGTTGTATTCATCGGGCTACTTATGCTGAACGTTCGGCTTGCCCTGATTATGGCTGTTTCCATTCCGATTGCACTGGGATTTTTATTCGTTACGATAAAACGCTCCATGGCAATCGAAAATCAGAATAACGCTGCTTTGCTGGATATGGTCAGTTTGTTTGTGGAATACGTACGAGGGATTCCGGTTTTAAAAAGTTTTTCCAACAACAAAAGTTTGGACTATGAACTGATACAGCGGACGGAACGTTTTGGGCATACGAGTACGGCAGCATCAAAATTGAAAGCAAAGCAGCTTGCAATTTTTGGGTTTTTACTTGATGTTGGCTATTGGATGCTGCTCATAGCGGGTGGCGTGTTTACAGTGAACGGAAGCGTCACTGTTTTTACTTTTATGCTGTTTGCCGTGGTTTCTAAAGAGTTTTACAAACCGTTTGCTTCAATGGAGACACACTATATGTATTATGTGTCTGCCGTGGACAGTTATGAGCGCTTGGGGAAAATACTTTTTGCTCCCGTTATTCATGATCGAAAAAACGGAACTGTTCCAGTTTCAAACGACATCGCATTTGAACACGTTGGGTTTTCGTATGAAAAGGATGAGTTTTGTATGAAAGACATCTGTTTTACCATTAAAGAAAACACCATGACGGCGCTCGTCGGCGAATCCGGGAGTGGCAAGACAACGGTTACGAATCTATTGCTCCGTTTTTACGATGTTACAGAGGGGCGCATTACGCTCGGCGGCGTGAATATACGGGATATTCCGTATGACGAGTTGCTCGGACGAATCAGCATTGTGATGCAGAACGTACAGTTGTTTGATAACACTATCGAAGAAAATGTTCGTGTTGGAAAACGCGGTGCGAGCAGAGAAGAAATTGTTGCAGCATGCAAGCGAGCACGAATTCATGATTTTATTATGAGTTTGCCGAAAGGATATGAAACGCATATCGGGGAAAACGGCGGTCTTTTATCCGGCGGGCAGCGGCAGCGTATTTCAATTGCACGGGCATTTTTAAAAAACGCTCCGATTTTGATTTTGGATGAGATGACCAGCAATGTGGATCCCGTCAACGAATCGCTTATACAAGATGCCGTTACAGAGCTTGCACAGAAACGGACGGTGTTGGTTATTGCACATCATTTGAAGACTGTGCAGAATGCGGATCAGATTCTTGTTTTTAAAAACGGAGAACTGCTGGAAAACGGCAACCACAAGATGCTGCTTGATAGTCACGGGTATTATGCAAAACTGTGGCAGGCACAGTATGAGGTGCTGGTATGATTGTGCTGAAAAATGTCTCCTATGAGTGGGAGGATGGCCAGAGAGTTCTGAACAACATAAACATAGAAATCAAAAGCGGCGAGTTTGTTTTAGTGTCCGGAAGAAGCGGTTCTGGAAAGAGTACGATCGGGCGTGTCATAAACGGTTTAATTCCGCATTACTACCAGGGACGACTGCGCGGATCTGTGTATATAAACGGTGTCGCTACCGGCGACATGCAGCTGCACGAAATCGGTAGAATCGTCGGGACTGTTTTTCAAGATCCGCGAAGTCAATTCTTTACAACTACAACGGATGAAGAAATTGCTTTTGGACTTCAGACGATTGTGAAAGACAGAGAGGAGATGGTGCGTCGGGTTGACCACATCTATCGTGAGCTTGATATAGAAGAACTGAAAGACACATCCGTCTTTGAGCTTTCCAGTGGACAGAAACAGAAAATTGCGATAGCGAGCATCTGCGCGATGGAGCCAAAGGTGCTCGTTCTGGATGAACCGTCTGCCAATTTGGATATGAAGGCGACAGATGACCTTTCCCGTATATTGCAACGGCTCAAGGAAGCAGGAACTACAATCGTTCTGATAGAGCACCGGCTGTACTACGCTGCTGCGCTGTTTGACCGATTTATTTTGGTTTCGGATGGCAGGATACAGCGGGATTGTCCGCGGGCAGAACTGCTGAAACTGGATAAAGCGTTCTTTGCGGAGCAGGGACTGCGGGCGTTGGAACTTACGGATTGCCGGTTGCTGAATGACAAGGTTAACGGCTCTTGGAATGAACGGTTAATTTATGGAACGGGGCTGTCATTCTATTATCGTTCTTGCCGCAGAGAGAAAAAGTATATTCTTAAAGCGCTCGACTTTGAGCTGAATACAGGAACGGCTATCGGGCTGATCGGTTTGAACGGCGCGGGGAAAACTACTTTTGCCCGATTGCTTTCTGGGATAGAGCAGGTACAAAGCGGCTTGATTGCGGATACAGCACATATGGTTTTGAACGAAAAAGCGCGTTTAGAACGCAGCTATTTTGTTTTTCAAGATTCTGATTATCAGCTTTTTTCTGAAAGCGTATTAGATGAGATGATGCTCGGTTTCTCTGGCGATCACCGAGCAGCTGCCAGAGCTCTTTTAAAAAAAATGTACCTTGAAAAATATGCAGATAAACATCCGTTTACTTTGTCTCGGGGAGAAAAGCAACGGCTAACGATCGCCTTGGGACAGATGAAACGGGCAAAACTGTTTTTATACGATGAGCCGACATCCGGCTGTGACAGAGACAGCATGTATGCGGTATCTTCCCTGATCAAAGAACAGGTAGCGGATGGTGTAACAGCGTTAATCATCAGCCATGATTTTGAATTTCTTGCCGCTACCGTCAGCACGATTTGGTTTATGAAAGACGGCCGAATTGAGTGCAGCATTGCAATGAACGAAGTACATCGGCAGTTCGTTATGGAGCTGATGAGAGGAAACGCAGCGTGAACAGGTGTAAGGCGATAGACCCGCGGATTAAATTAACTTTGCTGCCCGTCGTTGGATTTGTGAGTTTTTTTGTGAGCGATACCGTTCTTCTCGTGCCGATGGTTTGTTTTATTGCCGTGCTCTTTGTGTTGAGCCGTATGTATAGGTTTGCATTCCGATGTCTTTTAATTTTTACCGTCGTACTTTTAATAGAACGGGGTATTTCGTATTTAGGAAATCCGAATCATATTTTTGCCGTCTATATGATTTTGTTCTTTGTATCGCGGATGACGTTCATTGCGCTGTTCGGTACCTATATCACTAGAACAACGGGTGTCAGTGAAATGATTGAAGCGATTAACCGAATGAAAATTTCCCGAAGCATCGGTATCCCTTTTAGCGTGTTGCTGCGGTTTGCTCCTACCATGCGGCATGAAGTAAAAGCGCTCCGGGAGAACATGAAGGTGCGCGGTATTGTGACCGGGCGGTGGTTTATGTGTATGCATCCGCTTACTTATATGGAATACACACTTGTTCCGCTGCTCATGCGAGCGATCACGATTTCAGATGAGTTGGCTGCCTCAGCTTTGATCAGGGGATTGGACAGCAAAGAAAAACGAATATCGATTGTTGATTTAAAGATGAAATTAATAGATGGCGCTGTTCTGGTGGCAGGAGTGCTGACGGTGCTCGCCGTTATCATCATGCAGAGAATGCGGTAAGGAGGAATTGCAGTATGAAAAATGCATTGGACGGACGTGATTTTATTACCATAGGAATCTTTAATGCGATCGGTATCGTTGTGTACATGGCCATGGCATTCGCGCTGACGACCACTGTTGTGGGAGGTTTTGTTTCGTCAGGCATCAGTCTTGGCATCGCGGCGCCTGTCTACCTTTTGATGGGGATGAAGATCAGAAAACGAGGCGTCTTTATTCTGTCAGGGATATTGCTTGGGCTGTTTGCACTTGCAGGCGGCCATATCTGGCATATGATATGTGCGGTGCTGGGAGGCTTAATATGTGACTTTGTTATAGGAAACTATGGGAGTAGAACGAAGATTATTTTCGGGTACGGACTGTTTGCGTTATTAGACTATTTCGGGACAGTCATGCCGGTTATTCTGTTTGGAACGAAGACGTTCATCGACAACGCAACCAATAAATGGAAGCTGTCAACCGAACAGATAGAAAAAACAATGCCGTATTTTACCATTCGATGGATACTCTTTTTTGGTGTCATCACCTGTGTTGCTGCCTGCAGCGGTGCGGTTGTGGCGATGCAGATTTTAAAAAAGCATTTCAAAAAGGCGGGCGTCATTTGATACCTGTCCGTTCGATGTTACCGCTTTTCCGTCCGTCAGTGCCGAGGGGGCGGTTCTGTCGCTGTACGGTGCGTGTTCAGCTTTACGATTGAGAGGTCTGTGCCGCTTCGATCACTGCATCCGCTAATTTTCCAGTGAGCGGGTCGTAGTGATCAAATGATGTTTCAAAGCTGCCCGTGGAGCTCGTAATTGCGCGCAGATCGATTGCATAGCGGAGTAGCTCGGACTGTGGCACCTGCGCCTGAATCTCTTCAATGCCGCTACCAATCGCTGTCTGACCGAGAATGCGGCCGCGCCGCGATGACAGGTCGGACATGATATCGCCTACGTATTTGGTATCTGCCCACACCGACACGTTCATGATCGGTTCGAGCAACAGTGCACCCGCGGTGCGTGCCGCCTGTGCAAACGCGTTGCGCGCTGCAATCTGGAATGCGAGATCGGATGAATCCACCGGATGATCTTTCCCGTCGGTGACGGTTACGGCGACATCGACGACTGGGTATCCGGCAAGCACGCCGTGTTCCATCGCCTCTTTGACGCCTTTTTCTACTCCGGGGATATAGTTCTTCGGTATCGCTCCGCCGAACACCGCGTTCGTAAACGAATAGTGCTCTCCCCGGCCGAGCGGTTCAACCGACAGCACGACGCGCGCATATTGACCGTGCCCACCGGACTGCTTTTTGTGCGTGTATTCTGCCTCCGCCTTGCGCTGAATCGTTTCGCGGTAGGCGATGCGTGGCAGTTCCGTTTTGACTTCGATTCCCGTTTCAGTTCGAACGCGGTCTAAGATGATGTTTAAGTGCAGCTCGCCCATACCGCTCAACACGTTCTGTCCCGTCTCCGCATTGTAGGTGAACGACAACGTGCGGTCTGTTTCAGTCGCCTTGGCAAGCAGGTCAGACACCTTCGCTTCCGCCTTTTTGTCGTCAGTGGAAACGGCTACGGAATATACCGGTTCAGGGTGCAGGAGCGGTTTAAACGGCAATGCGTCCGCTGCCATGCAGAGCGTCGTGCCTGTCTCTGTCGTTGCAAGTTTTACCGCAATGCAGATGTCGCCGGCATGTGCAGATTTTATCTCCGTCAGTTTTTTCCCGTGCGCGCGATACAGCCGTCCGATTTTTTCTTTTTTTCCGGCGGTTCGGTTTGTCACTTCTGAATCAGCATTGAGCGTACCCGATATGACTTTCAAATACGAAAGCTTACCGCTGAACTGATCGCCTGCTGTCTTTACGCAGAGCGCGCTCAACGGAGCGTTCGCATCGATTTTGACCATCGCCGTGCTGCCATCGGCCGTAACTGCTGTTTCCAGCTGTCCTTCCGGAGCGGGCGCAAGCTCCGCCAGAAAAGCGAGCAGCGGAATCAGTCCAGAGTTTTCCACCGGATCGCCGACAAAGCACGGCACAATTTTGTTGTCTTTAAACGCCAGCGTAATGCCGCGAATGATTTCTTCATCGGTTAATTCCCCTTCGTCGATGAACTTCACCAAAAGATCGTCATCTCCTTCCGCTGCGGAGCCGGCAAGAATGCCGCGCGCCTCCGTATACGCTTCCTTGTATTCCGGCGGAATGTCTGCCGCTGTTTCGACCGTGTCTGCTTCCGTCGGCTTAAAATACGCTTTGCCGTGGAGCACATCGATGACGCCCTTGTATTCCGCGCCGCTTCCCATTGGAATCGTAATGGGAGAGACCTCCACCGAAAACCGTGTGCGTACGTCGTCACGCGCGGAAAGTGGATGTGCCCGCGCATCGTCAACATGGTTGATGAACACCAGCCGTGGTTTTCCCCGCCGGTCCAGGTGCCGCCACAGCTTGACCGTTTCAATCTGTACGCCGGTCCGTGCGTCCACGAGTATGAGCGCACATTCACTCGAACGGAACGCCGCGATTACTTCTCCCGTAAAGTCGGGCGAACCGGGCGTATCCCACAGGTTGATAAGCGTGTTTTCCCATACAAGGTGTGCGAGCGACGCGTAAATTGAAATGTGCCGACTCACTTCCTCTGGCGTCGTGCTGCTCACTGTCTTTCCTGAATCAGCCGCCGCCGGTTTGGCGATTGCGTTTCCCGCAAACAGCAGGTGCTCAAGGAGCATCGTTTTTCCCGTTTGCCCATGACCGGCAATCGTCACGTTCCGCACATCATGTGTTTGAAAGTCCATAGCATCATCCTTGTATTGAAAATAGCTTCTCTCATGATAAATGCGACTGCACGAGTTGTCAATCCTTTTTTCATGACCATGCGGATCGGAAAGCCGCCCGTCCATGGTTCCAGCTATCGCTTCCATTCCTTTCCGCGCTGTGTGCGCGGAAAGGAACTTTCGCCATTTCCGGGCGGGGTAGGCGTATGTCGTTTCGATCCGGCGTGCGCCGTCGTTTTGTATCCAACGCAGCGCGTCTGCACCAGGCCGCCTGCGGCGCCCCCTTACGTAAAGAATGCAAAATGCTTTATACTGTCTGCATGAACTACGGATTTTTTCGCGTTGCCGCTGCAAGCCCGAAAACTGTTGTCGCCGATTGCAGCGCGAATGCAGACGCGATAATCGCTTCAGTGCGCGAAGCGCACGCAAAAGGTGCATCGCTTGTCGTGTTTCCTGAGTTGTGCGTTACCGGCTACACGTGCGGCGACTTGTTTTTTCAGCGCACGCTTTTGTCATCTGCGATTTTTGAAACGGAGCGCATTGCAAGTGAATGCGCGTCCCTGCCGCTTGTCTTCGCTGTGGGGCTACCGTTTGCATTTGACGGCGCGCTCTACAACTGTGCAGCGCTCATCTTTCGTGGAACTATTCTTGCGCTTGTGCCAAAGACGTTTATCCCGAACCACGGCGAATTTTACGAGCGGCGCTATTTTGCATCAGGCAAAACGCTTCCTCCTCATGCGTGTGCGCGGTTTTCAGAGCAGTCTCCGTGCGTTCCGTTTGGCACTGATATTTTGCTGTGCGATGAGCACCATGAAGACGTGGCGATTGCCGCAGAAATCTGTGAAGATGTGTGGGCGGCGCTGTCGCCGTCAACGCGGCATGCGCTTTCTGGTGCAACAGTGATTGCAAATCTTTCTGCAAGCAACGAAGTTGTCGGTAAAAAGCACTACCGTCGCCTGCTCGTGCAAAGCCACAGCGCAAAAACGATGAGCGCATATGTGTACGCAGATTGTGGTCGTGGCGAATCAACGCAGGACGCAGTTTTTGCCGGTCACAATCTTATTGCGGAAAACGGCGCGCTGCTTGCAGAGTCACGGCTCTTTTCTGGCGAGATGATTGTTGCAGACGTTGACGTAGAGCGCATTGCGGCGGAACGGTGCCGCACGACGACATGTGCAGAATGCGCAGAATACGAAGCAGGCGGCGCGTTTGTGCCGCACGATGCATGCAGCGCGGCAGACAGTACGCGTAATAGCTCGGTGTCATGCACACATGCTGCCATGCACAGTACTCGTTCATCATATAGAAAAATATATATTGATATATGTTCATATGAGCATGCGTCTGTGCATAAAAATCTCGCCCGCACAATCGCAGCGCATCCGTTTGTGCCAAGCGACGAAAAAGAGCTGGATGAACGTTGTCATGACATTCTTTTGATGCAGGCGGAAGGGCTTGCACAACGGCTTTCCCACATCGGCGTGCAAAAAGCAGTGATAGGTCTTTCAGGTGGGCTTGACTCAACACTTGCGCTTTTGGCAACATGCCGCGCATTTGACAGATGCGCTTTGCCAAGAAGCAACATCCTTTCAGTTACCATGCCGTGTTTTGGTACGACTGACAGAACGTACAACAACGCAGGTACGCTCGCACGTGAGACGGGTTCGACGCTTTTAGAAATCCCTATAGCAGAAGCGGTGCGCATCCATTTTTGCGACATCGGCCACGACGAAACGGTGCAGGACGTAACGTATGAAAACGCGCAGGCACGCGAGCGCACGCAGGTGCTCATGGACATTGCAAACAAAGAAAATGCGCTCGTCGTCGGCACAGGCGACTTGTCGGAACTTGCGCTCGGTTGGTGCACGTACAATGGCGACCACATGTCTATGTACGGCGTGAACAGCTCTATTCCGAAGACGCTCGTGCGTCACGTGGTGTCCTTTTGCGCACGCACCGCGGAGCGCGAAACGCTTGCCGCCGTGCTCAACGATATCCTTGCAACGCCGGTAAGCCCGGAGCTTTTGCCGCCGCGCACGGGAAAAATAGCGCAAAAAACTGAAGACATCGTTGGTCCGTATGATTTGCATGATTTTTATCTGTATTACCTGCTGCGCTTCGGCTTTTCACCGGAAAAAATTTTGTTCCTCGCGGACGCTACAGATTTGCCGTTTTCGCACGAGGAAAAAATCACGTGGCTGCGTGTTTTTTACAAACGATTTTTTTCGCAGCAGTTCAAACGTTCGTGCATGCCTGACGGCGCAAAAGTTGGCACGATAAGTCTTTCGCCGAGAAGCGACTGGCGCATGCCAAGCGACGCAAGCGCGGCGGCGTGGCTCAAAGCGATTGAAACGCTTTCGTAACATGTTGAGCTACCAACACGTGTATCACGCGGGAAATCACGCGGACGTTTTAAAGCACACAACGCTCGTCATGCTGCTCGAGCACTTGAATGCAAAGCACAAGCCGTACACAGTGATTGACACGCACGCAGGAAGCGGTCGCTACAACAGTGATGACGAGCGCGCGCTCAAAACGCGGGAGGCAGATTCAGGCATCGGCAAATTGCTGCACGACGATTTTTGTGATGATGGAATAGCGCAGTACAATGCGATGGCGCGCGATGCTGCCTGTGGTGGCGAGTCGACAGTGCATGCTGGTGCCGCGCAATGCACCTCCTTTATGCACTATCGCAATTTTGTGAAAGCGTGTTGTGCGCGGGGATTTTATCCTGGCTCGCCTGAAATTGCGCGCGCGTTTATGCGAAGCGACGACAATCTGATTTTGTGCGAGCTGCATAAGGCGGAATTTTCCGCGCTCAAAAACAATATGAAATGTCCGCCTGTTGCAGTAGATGCAGATGGTGCAGTTGCAGAGAACGCAGGCATGAACGGCACTGCGAATGTCGTCAGTGCAGGTACAAAAAATGAAATCGCACGCGGTGAAGCAGGCGCTGTTGCTATGCTTTCCGATTTTCTGTGTAGCGCTGCGAATGCTACAACGCCCAAAATTGCACGCGGCGAAGCAAATGCTGCTGACACAACGCTCTATGTTCCGCGCGGCTTTGTGCAGGTGCACGTGCACTGTCGGGACGGCTTTGACGCGCTCACGTCGCTGACGCCGCCAAAAATAAAGCGCGGTCTTGTGCTTGTTGACCCAAGCTACGAAGATGCGGACGAATACGAGCGCGTGCCGCTTGCTTTTGCGTCCCTTGCCGCGCGGTGGAGCAGCGCGATTTTTGCGCTGTGGTATCCGTTGCTTTTTCATCGAAGAATTGAGTGCAGTACAATGAAGCAAAAAATCATCGCGCGTGCAAAAGGCAGCGCACGCGGATGCAGCATTGTTTGCGGCGAGCTGTGCGTGAATGCGGAAAACGCGCATGTTGAACTGCCGCTTGCAAAAAAAAGGAAGAATGCGCAATCAGGATTATCAATGAATAATTACGTCACACAACGATGGAGCGATGAATATGCTGCGCGTGCAGACAATCCGCCGCGCCTCTACGGAAGCGGCATGCTCATCGTAAACGCGCCGTGGAAGCTTGCAGAAAATATGGAAGCCGTGCTGCCGTACTTGGCGCAAACGCTCGGTACTGACGGGCACGGCTCGTGGTCTGTGGACTGCTATTGAAAAACTTCCCGCTGTGCGGAGCGCATAATTGCAAGGTCATCGCAGGGGACTTTAGCGCGTGGAGTCGAACGTCCAGCACCGATTGTCTTGAGGCGGTGGACAGAAGCGAGTATGACAAGCTATACTGATATCGTGCTGACGATAAATAGCCCCACGTGTTTTTGTGCATATTTTAAGGAGACAGGATAAAAAATATGCATCTGTGCTTTTATGCCGTGCAGTGTGCTCCTGTGGTGTGTGCACATTGTAATCTTGTTACCTTACGGCGGTGTTGCACGAATCGTATACAGCTGCGAGTTACAACATAATTTCCAACGGTGCGATATTTTATGAGGAGAACATGATGGCAAACTATTTCGGAAAAGAGGTCTTTAAACTGGGCTTTGGCTTAATGCGCCTACCGAAAAACGCTGACGGCAGCATTGACATTCCCCACACAAGCGCAATGGTAGATAAATTCATTGCGGCGGGCGGAACGTATTTTGACACAGCGTATGTGTACGACAACGGCGAATCAGAGAAAGCGGCAAAGGCGGCGCTTGTTGACCGCTATCCGCGTGACTCGTTTACGCTGTGCACAAAACTGTGCGCGTGGCTTCAATGCCATGACGAAGCAAGCGCACAGCAGCAGTTCTACACGAGCTTGGAGCGCACTGGAGCAGGGTATTTTGATTACTATCTGCTTCATGCGTTGCAGCGCAACAACTACAAAAAATACGATGAGTACCACATCTGGGATTTTGTGAAAGCGCAAAAAGAAAAAGGGCTGATTAGATATTATGGCTTTTCGTTTCATGCAGACCCCGCGCTTTTGGAAGAACTTTTAACTGCGCACCCAGATGTTGATTTTATTCAGCTGCAGCTCAATTATGCCGACTGGGACAATCCGGGAGTAGCGTCGCGCGAATGCTACGAAATTGCGTGTGCGCACGGCGTTTCGATTACGGTGATGGAGCCGGTGAAAGGCGGTGCGCTCGCAAATCCTGCTGACAAAGTGCAGCGCATTTTCAAGGAGGCGAATCCTGATGCATCGTTTGCGTCGTGGGCAATCCGATATGTTGCGGGCATGAACGGCGTTATTACCGTGCTTTCAGGAATGTCGAATATAGCGCAGATGGAAGACAATCTTTCGTACATGAAAAACTTTGCGCCGCTCACGGCAGACGAGCAGGCCGTTATCCGAAAAGCACAGGAAGCTTTGCAAGAAGACAAGTCCATCGCTTGTACCGCGTGTCACTACTGTACTGACGGCTGCCCCGTGCGCATTCCAATCCCTGAAATTTTTGCAGTGAAGAATGACCAAGTCAGGAGCAAACGATGGGACGGCGGCAAACTGTACTACCATGTTGTCACGGCGACAAACGGCAAAGCGTCTGATTGTATGGAATGCGGTCAGTGCGAGTCGTCCTGCCCGCAACATCTGCCGATTATCTCACTTTTGAAAGAGTGCGTGTCAATGGAATAGGTACAAGAACACCGTGGCCTTTCTTTTGTGTTGTGGTCTCACCGTAGCGCGTGCTGACGGAATGGCGGTTTGAGCGTTCCGCAGCGCAGTGACTGCTGTCATCATTGCGGCGGATATGGAGCCGGCACGGCATGTAGTGTCGTGCTGTAACGAGTAGCTTCGTGTATTTTTTTAGATATGGAGCAGAGGAATTCGAATAGATGAATAGAGATGCAGTTATCGTTGGTGTTGCATCACTTATGATAATCGGTGTGTTCCATCCGATCGTCATCAAGTGTGAGTACTATTTTTCTGCGCGGGTGTGGCCGCTATTCCTTGTAGCAGGGGTACTGCTTGAGGCGACGGCGTTGTTTACCTACGGCCTTCATGCGTATATCCTTGCGCTCGTTGGCACAGCGTGTCTGTGGAGCGTCATCGAGCTAAAGGAGCAGGAAAAACGGGTGGATAAGGGCTGGTTTCCAAAAAATCCGCGTCGAAAATAGTCAGCGTGCATGAGGATCACCCCTTCTACACACACTACCACCACCACAGTAATCGAGCATTCATTGTTCTTGCAGACGTGCTGGCGTGCGGCGTTCTAGCGGCACTGTTCACGGTCAGGGGAAGTGATGGGTACGGCACAACGTACTCGCCAGACACGGAATGGATACCCAGCATATCCGTTGCTGTCTTTGGTGCAGTTTTTTGGGTGTGTGTGGGGGGGGGCTTCCGCCATTTTTCCCGTGAAATGTTTCGCTTTTTCTGATAAAATGATGCTATGAAAGATATGGCTTGGAAAACGCTCGCATCGGAGTATGTGATCCGGCGTGAGTGGCTTACCGTCCGGTGCGATGTGGTTGAGCTGCCGAATGGTCATGTACTTGACGAATATTACGTGCTTGAGTATCCGACGTGGGTGAACGTGGTCGCTGTGACAGCAGACGGCGACCTGCTGTTGGTACGACAGTATCGGCATGGATTGGGGCGGACGTGTTTTGAATTAGTGGCAGGTGTCGTTGAAGTGGATGAAACGCCGCTCGCTGCCGCCCAGCGCGAGCTGTGTGAGGAAACGGGCTACACGGGCGGTGAGTGGCGTGAGCTTATGACGCTTTCTGCGAATCCGACGTCGATGAATAATGTTACGCACTGTTTTCTGGCGACGGGTATCAAAAAATCAGCCGTGCCGCACCTCGACATCGGAGAGGACATCGAAGTCCATGTGCGCACAAAAGAAGAGGTGCAGCAGATGGTGCGCCGGGGCGAGTTTATGCAGTCGCTCATGGTAGCACCGTTACTGCGGTATTTTTCTGAACAGTAAATGTATCTGATTATTTTTCTCGCAACTGTCAGTATGTAGACATGTTCTGTGCGATAAAGTATATACAACTGACGGTTCATTTGCGCGCGTCACCGCTGGTCTGACAACAGGTACCTGCCGTACCAAGGTACCGTCTGTTTTTCAAAATCGAAAGATGTTCAAAATCGCGCGGGTGCTTGAAACTACGCCGCGAGAATGAAATGAGAACGTACAATTAATAAGCAGGTTTTGAAGCCACCCGCACTGAAATTTCGCGATTGTAAGGTAAAAACGCCGCGCTATTGGAGCGGCGTTTTTAAACATTGGTTTTTGCGTACAAAAACCTCCCTATGAGCATTCCTGCCAGCTGCTTTTTCTATGCGCGCCCTTTGCAAACCCGTCTATCATTCTTTGAACACGAGCGCATCGCTTCCCGCGCTCACCGTGACCGTGCTGCCGTCAGAAATGTTTCCTGCAAGCAGTTCTTTTGCAAGCTCGTTTTCCACATACGTCTGGATTGCGCGCTTTACTGGGCGCGCTCCAAACGCGGGGTCGTAGCCTTTCTCGGAGAGAAACGAAACGGCGCTTTCGTCAAACGTGATTTTTATGCGACGCTCTGAAAGCCGCTCCGCCACGCGCGCAAGCTGATGCGTGACAATTTGGACAATGCTTGACTTGTCGAGGCGTGTGAACATGACAATTTCATCGATGCGGTTCAAGAACTCTGGACGGAATGTCGCTTTGAGCAAACCGCTCACGCTCACTTTTGCGTCAAGCATTTTTTCGTCCGTGTCCGCGTCAAGAATAACGTCGTTTCCGAGATTGCTCGTCATAATGATGATAGTGTTCTTAAAATCAACCGCGCGCCCCTGTCCGTCGGTGAGCCTGCCGTCATCAAGCACTTGCAAAAGCACATTGAACACATCGGGGTGTGCCTTTTCAATTTCGTCAAAGAGCACCACGCTGTACGGACGGCGGCGCACTGCTTCGGTAAGCTGCCCACCTTCATCGTAGCCCACATAGCCGGGCGGCGCTCCAATTAAGCGCGACACGGAAAACTTTTCCATGTATTCGCTCATGTCTATTCTGGTGAGCGATTTTTCATCGTTGAACAAAAAATCCGCGAGCGTTTTTGCAAGCTCCGTTTTGCCGACGCCAGTCGGTCCGATAAACAAAAAGCTTCCAAGCGGTTTGTTCGGGTCGCTCAAGCCGGAGCGGTTTCGGCGTATTGCGTCAGAGACGACGAGCACCGCCTCGTCCTGTCCGATGACGCGCTTATGCAGCACGCTTTCAAGCTGCAAAAATTTTTGCTTTTCGCTCGAAAGCATTTTTGCCACTGGTATTCCCGTCCACTCGCTCACAACGCGCGCAATATCCTCTTCTGTCACTTCTTGCCGCAAAAGCGACGGACGTTCTGTAAAATCCGTCACACCGTTTGCCGCGTTTGCTGCTGTGCTGCCCGTCGCACCGTCTGCTGTTTTTTCAGCTGCATCACGTGCTGCGCTGCCCGCTTGCATGCCCGCCGACTGTGCGCCACGAGAACTGCCGTCCGCTTTGATTGCCGCATCAAGCTCTTTTTGCAAGCTCGGAATGATGCTGTATTTTAGCTCGGCGGCTTTTTCAAGGTTGCCTTCGCGCGTGTATTTTTCTTCGTTGAACCGCGCCTGCTCAAGTCGCTCTTTGATGTCGCGCCCCTTGTTTATCGCTTCTTTTTCGTTTTGCCACTGCAGCTTCATCGCGTCGCGCTTTACAGTCAACTCAGAAAGCTCTGCTTCAAGCTTTGCCAGGCGCTCTTTCGACGCAGTGTCAGTTTCTTTTGCAAGCGACTGCTTTTCAATTTGCAACTGCATGATCTTTCGCTCAATCTGGTCAAGTTCTGTCGGCTGACTTTCAATCTCCATCTTAAGACGACTCATCGCCTCGTCAACTAAGTCAATCGCTTTGTCGGGCATAAAACGATTGGTGATATAGCGATTGCTCAACGTGGCAGCCGCAACGAGTGCTTCGTCGTCAATGCGCACGCCGTGGTGAATCTCATACTTTTCGCGAAGCCCACGCAAAATTGCAATCGTGTCCGCAACAGTCGGCTCGCTGCAGTACACAGGCTGAAAGCGCCGCTCAAGAGCCGCATCTTTTTCGATGTATTTGCGATACTCGTCGAGCGTCGTCGCACCTATGGCACGAAGCTCTCCGCGCGCGAGCGCCGGCTTCAGCAGATTTGATGCATCGGTTGAGCCTTCGGCGGAACCAGCGCCAACAATCGTGTGCAGCTCGTCGATGAACAGAATAATCTGTCCATCGCTCTTTTGCACTTCTGTAATGACTGCTTTCAGCCGCTCTTCAAATTCGCCGCGGAACTTTGCGCCAGCAACAAGCGCTCCCAGATCAAGCGCGAGCAGGCGTTTGTCTTTTAAGCTTTCAGGCACATCGCCCGATGCAATGCGGCGTGCAAGTCCCTCGACGATTGCCGTTTTGCCAACACCCGGCTCGCCTATGAGCACGGGATTGTTTTTTGTGCGGCGGCACAGCACTTGCATGACGCGCCTGATTTCTTCGTCGCGCCCGATGACCGGGTCAATTTTATCCTGACGGGCAAGCGCCGTTAAATCGCGGCAAAACTTTTCGAGCGAGCGCAATGAAGATTCCGGGTCCTGCGAGTTCACCTGCGTGTTGCCCCGCACCGATTTCAACGCTTGCAAAATAGCATTGCGGTTTACACCATGCGCGCGAAGCAGCTGTCCCACGCGCCCGTCTGAATCGCTCATGGCGACAAGCACGTGTTCTGTAGAAAGGTACTCGTCGTGCAAGTCCGCCATAACGCGCTCCGCTTTTGCAAGCGTCTTTTGCGCTTCTTGCGAGAGCGTCACCTGCACGTTGCCGCGCACAGACGGATACGACTGCAAAAGGCTCGCGTTTTCCTGCATGAGCACACCCGTTTCTACGCCGATGCGCTCCACAAGCGGCGGCACAATGCCGTCCTTTTGCTTTAACAATGCGTCGAGTATATGTTCAAGACCTATCTCTGCGTGGTCGTTTT
>JAFUFE010000050.1 GCA_017470085.1 Treponema sp. | reverse complement strand
GCCGGTATCTATGCAGGACACTTGCGTGCGCTCTTTGACGATCACGGAAAACGCATTCAAGAAGCCACGCCGTCTATGCCCGTCGAAGTGCTCGGACTAGAAGCGATGCCGAATGCGGGGGATCCGTTCCAGGTAACCGAAAACGAAAAAGCTGCACGCGAGGTTTCTGCAAAACGGCAGGAGCTCAGGCGGCTTGAAGACGCAAAGGCAGTTAAGAAGGTGACACTTGAAAACCTGTATCAAACGATTGACGCAAGCGAAGTCAAGGAATTGAAGGTGGTCATCAAAGCTGATCTGCAAGGTTCGGCAGAAGCACTGAAGACAGCGCTTGAAAAATTATCCACGAAAGACATCCGCCTTGTTGTCATCCATTCATCTGCTGGAGCGATAAACGAAAGCGATGTTCTGCTCGCTGCCGCTGATAGCAATGCTATTTTGATCGGGTTCAATGTGCGCCCGACGCCAAAGGCAAAATTAGTTGCTGATCAGGAGCGCGTCGAAATCCGCAAGTACAATATTATCTATAAAGCGGTGGAGGAAGTGCAGGCTGCCATGGAAGGCATGCTGCAGCCTGATACAAAAGAACAGGTAATCGGTGCTGTTGAAGTGCGCAATACATTTAAAGTGCCAAAGGTTGGTATCATTGCTGGGTGCTATGTGACGGATGGAGTGGTCAAACAAAATGCGTATGTAAACCTCATCCGGGACGGTATCGTCAAGTTTACCGGAAAAATCGCTTCGCTCAAGCGATTTAAGGACGACGCAAAAGAAGTTGCCGCCGGTTACGAGTGCGGCATCGCGCTTACCGACTGGCAAGATATCGCCGTCGGTGATACGCTTGAAATCTTTGAATATATCAAAGTGGCGCGGAAACTCACCGACTCAAGTGCAGAAGAGCGAGCAGCGACTTTTGCGGCCGGCACACAGGGCGATGCGTGATGGGGCAGTACCGTATGCAGCGGCTCGGCGTACAGCTGCGTGATGAAATCGCTCAGCTTATTATGCGCGGTGACGTAAAAGATCCACGTGTTTCAACATTTCTCACGATTAATCGAGTTGAAGTATCGCGTGATTTGAGTTACGCAAAGGCCTATGTTTCAAGTTTCCTGCCCGACGCGCAGCTTGAACACGGCGTAGCAGGCTTAAATAGTGCGGCGGGATTTATACAGTCGTCGATTGCAAAAAAATTGCGTGTTCGACAGTTTCCAAAAATCGCGTTCGTCGTAGATGCGAGTATGAAGCAGGGATTCGATATGATTAAAAAATTGACTGCACTTGAGCAAGCGGAGCAGACCAGTTCTGATGACGAACGTTTGCCGCATTCTGAACAATGAAACAGCGTGCTTCATCTCCCGTGTTCAGGCACGGGGGGATACTGTTAGTTGCCAAGCAACCGGGGGTAACCAGTTTTGATTCGCTTTCTGCGGTGAAGCGTGCGCTCGGTACAAAAAAAGTCGGTCATACGGGAACACTTGACAGCTTTGCCGCAGGACTGCTGGTCGTCTGTGTTGGGTCATTGACACGGCTTGCCTCGTACATCACTCAATGTGACAAAGACTACGATGCGGTGGTCGTCTTTGGGGCAGAGACGGATACGCTTGATCTGACGGGAACGGTGGTGCGGCAAGCTCCGCTGCCAACCGAGGCACAGGTGCGAGCAGCAGTTGCGGCACATATCGGTCAACTCATGCAGATACCCCCAGTATTTTCTGCGCTGCATGTTTCCGGAAAGCGCGCGAGCGATGTAGTGCGGAACGGAGGGATTCCGTATCTGGCAGCGCGTGCTGTTACGGTTTCCCGTGCTGATGTTCAGGAATTACTGTATACGAATGACGGCACGGTACGTGCAGCGCGTATTTCATGGACGGTTTCAAAAGGTACCTACATCAGAAGTCTTGCACGCGATATCGCGGCGGCGTGCGGCAGTGCAGGGTACTGTGCGGCTTTGCGGCGCACGCGCGTCGGAAATTTTTTGCTTTCCCACGCCGTCGGAGGAGCGAAGCTTTTAGAAAACACATCGATAGACAGCCTTTGTACGCCGCCACCAGTTGCCGTGCCGCCGCTGGAGCGAATTGCGGGGGACGCCGCTTTTGAGGAAATCCGTGCTGCGCTACAGCCGATGACCGAGTCACTTGCAGCTGCGTGCGGGCTCCGGTGTGTACATCTTGAGCAGTCACCGGTCGATGACTTTTTGCATGGTCGCCCACTGCAACTGTCCTGTTTTAGTGAACCAGTAGGCGACGGAGAATGTGCGGTGTTCAGTGGACAAGGGCAGTTTTTAGGGCTGATTTCGTGCAGCGATACGGGGACGATTTCGTATCGCTTTGTTGTGAATACACTCTAGGAACAGCCGCACAGAACGGCGGTTCATTGACACGCAATTTTGCTTTTGCTACCATCGAAAGCATGAGATGGTTTCGCATTTTTATGCCGTTGCTTTTTTGCGGAGCAGTATGCGGTCAGTGTTTTTCACAGGCTTATGCACCCGTACCTGCTGCCCGGAGCAGGTTTATGTCGTATTTTGCTGGATCGGGGCATTATTTTCAGCTGAATCCAATCACCGATTCCGTGTTGTTCACCGCGGGAACGGTACTGCTCATCACCGATTACAATCTGTCTGGTTTTAAGGGGCAGACGTTTAATGGTACGCCATTTGACCGGAGTACCGTCAATAGATTTGACCGATGGGCAATGCGTTCCTATACCAAATCACTTGATAGTACCGGCGATGTATTTATGGCGGTGGCGCTGGCTTCTCCGCTGTTGCTTGCGGTGACTGACCGGCATGAATGGATTCCTATCCTCATTATGTATGGTGAAGCCGTCATGATAGCACAGGGTGTAAAAGAACTCATGAAAGCCTTTATCTATCGTCCTCGTCCCTATATGTACTTTGACGGTTACCCGCAAAAAGGGATAGATACCCGTGACTGGATGAATTCATTTCCTTCAGGGCATACGACCATGTCGTTTCTGGGAGCATCGTTCACCACATTTGTTTTTTGGACGTATTTTCCGTTGTCGCGCTGGCGTATACCGCTTACAATCGGAGTATACGGCGTTGCGGCGGCGACCGCGGTGTTGCGTATGGCAAGCGGGAATCATTTTTTTACCGATGTGCTTGCTGGTGCCGTATTAGGTTCGCTTATCGGTGTTGGCGTACCACTGTTGCACCGCATCGGTGTGGCGCGCCGCGTTTCTACTGCTGCCAGGCGGCGGACGTCGTCTCCAGAACTGACGCTTTTGCCGAATGGTGCGCTCGTGACGGTGCGGTTTTAGTGGTGGATAAAAGCGCTATCGCACGCCGCCCAGTTTTTGCGCAAAAAAAGTGCGTACAGTTTGAACTGCTCTGTAAAAAAAGCGAACAGCAAAACGCGCACTGATGATAGCGCACCGTTTGTGGCGGCGCGTTTTTTGTCAGAAAACGTGCCGCGCGCTGCAACAAGGCGGGCACACATTACGTGCATCCGGAAGTGATCGTTCGTCGATTGTGTATTTTTTTTAAGCAATGTTTAAAAGCGCCGCTAAGATGGCGCGCTATTTTTTTTACTTCGAGTGTGCATTGCAGACCCGTGTATAACGGGTACGCGCGGCGCGCACCAATTACACACGCTTGTACGTTGAAACGTGCTCACTTGTGCAAACAATTCAACGAACGTTTTTGTTGCGTAACACGACCGCCGGTTGGTCGGTGAGGGATTCGAACCCCCGACACCCTGGGTGTAAACCAGGTGCTCTAACCAGCTGAGCTAACCGACCGGAGTGCAATAATGCTAACAAATGCCGTCGTTTCTGTCAAGGGATGTGTTGCCATTTGTTGCCGCGCAATGGCTTGGGTCATTTGAGTATTCATCGAATCCACCGCTCGGCTCCGGTACAACAGAAATGCAGTATTTTTCAGGATACACCTACAGGCTTTTTGATGGAACTGTGCCGTCGTTCTCTGCTCTGCAGAGCCAGAGCGTGTTGAAACGCCGCAGAGTATTCGCGCCTCCTGCGCATCAGCCGATGTGTTGCTCTGCGCTGTTTAGTGTAGCCGACATCATTCTTCCGTGTCTTTGTCGTCGGGAAACAAAAAGAAATCGGGCAGTTTCAGTGCCGAGGAAGCATCCATGGTGAGCCGTTTGCTTTCTTCGCTTACCAGCGGAATAGCAAAACCGTAAAACACTGGCCGGTAACCGTCACAGACAGCTTCAATAGTAAAATGAAATGTTGCATTGCTGTGTGCGTTTCCGGCGGCGAACGGGCGCACCCAGAATGAATAGCTGCCATTCGTGGCTTTGTATGTTCGGCAGGGATTTTCCCATGTTGTATCGACCATCAGAGCGACGGTGTTGTCTTCTTGCATCAGTGTTAACTGCACATCGGCAAGGCAATCGAAAGAAAGCCCGTCGTACACTGTTCCTTGAAATACAGGAAAATTGAAAACGGGGGTGATGTGATTTTTTTCTTTTTCGTGTATCCGTTGATAAGGAGTGTGATACGGACGCTGGATGGCGTTGATAAGTCGGATACCGTGCATAACGAGCGCGTCGACGTCTGCGCTCAGTTGGGCATCGGTGAATGCCTGGGCGCCGTGGGTGCTTCCGCGTGAAGAGACGACATATCGGGGCGGAATTCGGTTTAAAACATAGCCCACCACATCGTGCCGGCAGATATCGCAGTCGCAGGTGAGCCATGCTATTGCGTCTTCAGTGAGCCGGTTGTATATATTTTCTACTCGCGTCGCGACGTACTCTTCCATAATGTTGTGTACTTTCATCTGGTCTGACCTCTCGTATGGAAAACTAATTTCCGTGACTTCTGGTATATGCGACAAGCCCCCCCGCACGCAAAATATTCCTACTCCGCAGTGAAAGCGTATTTTTTCCACGGAGCGATATGCCGTCAGCAGTTTTTATGATAAAGGCAGTTCCTGTGCCTAACGCTTCCGCAATATTGGGTAACGTCACTGTTTCCCCTTGCCTCAGTATATCGTAGTCCGCGGAATTTTCAAGCGTGATGGGAATAATTCCATAATTTATAAGATTCGCCTGATGGATCCGCGCAAAACTTTTGACGATAACCGCCCGTACTCCAAGATACATCGGACCGAGCGCCGCATGTTCACGGGAAGAACCCTGTCCGTAATTTTCTCCGCCCACTACGATGCAGCCGCTGAAGTTCTGTGCCGCTGCCCGCGCGTAAAACGTCTGGTCAATACGCGAAAACGTAAATTTGCTTATCTCCGGGATGTTTGAACGGAACGGCAGCACGGTCGTTCCCGCTGGCATAATGTCATCGGTAGAAACATTGTCTCCTGTTTTCAATAAAATCGGTAATATCAATGACGGGGCACAGGGCGGACATGCCGGGCACGGTTTGATATTCGGCCCGCGTTCGATTTCAACGTGTGCTGCGGCGTCTTCAGGAAGCGGCGGAATGATCATGCCGTCATCTCGCGCCGTTTTTTTGATTTCGTGCGCAGAAAGCCGTTCATCGGTGCCGTCAAGCATACTCGTCCGTACGCCTTTGGTAAACGTTGGGTCGCTGTATGAAAGCGCTGTGGCTGCCGTGATGGTACCGGTGAGCGCAGACGCTGACGCTGTCTCCGGGGACACCAGATAGACGGCTGCATCCGGCGTTCCGCTGCGTCCTTTAAAATTACGGTTGAACGTGCGTAGGGATACCCCTTGTGAGTTCGGCGCGAATCCCATACCGATGCATGGGCCACACGCGCTTTCAAGTACGCGAAATCCCGCTGCGATGAGCGTGCCGAGGATGCCGGCTCTATCTGCCATGAGCAGTGTGGTACGAGTGCCGGGAGCGAATCCGGCTTCAACGCCGGGCGCACAATGCTTTCCTTTGACGATGGCTGCAACGCTCTGTAAGTCGTCAAGGGAGCTGTTGGTGCATGAGCCGATGACCACCTGTGTGACCGGCGTGCCGTGCAGCGCTGCGACGGTGGTCACTGCGTCCGGAGAATGGGGTTGCGCTGCGAGCGGTTCCAGCCGACTTAAATCGATCTGGATAAGCCGATCGTATTCTGCACCGACGTCTGCTTCGTGGCGCGACCAGTCTTTTGCGCGTCCCAGTGCCGAAAGATATTTTTTTGTCATGTCGTCTGAGGGAAAGAGAGAGCACGTTGCACCGAGTTCTGCACCCATATTCGTGATTGTTGCGCGTTGCGGTACGGTGAGGGTGGACACGCCCGACCCAAAATACTCGTAGACGGCGCCAACGCCACCTTTGACGCTTTCGCGGCGCAGAATCTCAAGGATGACGTCTTTTGCACTTACCCCTTTTCGCAGCTTGCCCACCAGCTGTACGCCGATTACAGCTGGCATGGCAAGGTGGAACGCCCCCCCGCCCATGGCGACGGCGATATCGAGGCCACCACCACCGATTGCAATCATCCCAAGGCCGCCGCCGGTGGGTGTATGGCTGTCAGAACCGAGCAGCGTTTTTCCCGGTTTGCCGAATCGCTCCAGATGTACCTGATGGCAGATACCGTTTCCCGGCCGGGAGTAGTATATGCCGTATTTTGCTGCGATGCTTTGCAGGTAACGGTGATCATCCATGTTCTTGAAATCTGTCTGGAGCATGTTGTGGTCGACGTATGAAACCGACAGTTCTGTTTTGACCCGGGGAATTCCAATCGTTTCAAACTGCAAGTATGCCATGGTACCGGTTGCGTCTTGCGTGAGCGTCTGATCTATGCGGATGGCGATCTCCGTGCCGCGTTCTATAGGTTTTCCCGGTACAAAAGAAACGTCGGGACATGCCGACGGTACCATATGTGCGTGCAGTATTTTTTCTGTGAGCGTGAGCGGCATGGTATCCCCCTGTGTACAATACATCGTCGTTAAAGGTATACGTGTGCGGAAGGTCGGGCACGTACCGGTGTATGTGTTTTACACGCGTGAACGGATAGCGCCAGCTGTAAAACAGGTACTTTATAATAACGCAAACGCTGGTTTGATGGCAAGTTGGAGGCACCGCTTTGCGTACTCGCTGCGTGCTCTGCGCGCGGCTATTTTTTTTCTCTATTCTGTGGTATACTACATCCGCAATGAATCGTGGCACTTTTTTGCTGTCCGCACTGCTGGTACCAGTGGCGTTCGTTTCTCTTTCGCTTACTTCATGTAGCGGTACACAGGGCATATCTCCGACAGATCTCCCGCAGGAGACGCTCCGTGTGATCAGCGCACGGCGGAGCGATGCGGCGCTGTGGACGGGGGAACTTGAGAAAACGCGCCTTTCCGATCCGGTAGCGCATCTGTCTGGCCTTGCGCCGTCCGTTGAACCGTCTCTGTACAGTGCAGCTGTTATGGTACCGGCGGCACTGGTCATGCCGTCGCTCTCTGATTTCGGCAGTCTCGATCTTTCGTCGCTTCCGGCCAGTGTCCGAACAGCAGTCGACGGTTTTTGCCGTCTGGTACTTGCAGGAGAAGACGCGCGTTCCTATATGGCAGAAGGGATGTTGTTTTCGCTCGTCCTGTTTTATGCTGATGTACGGCAGTACGGCAGACAGCTGTTTTCGGCAGACATACCAACGCCGCTCGCCGCTGAATCGGTGCCTCGGCCATTTTTTTCGGCGTATATTATTGGTGCTCCCTATGCGGGAGAAGAAGATATGGAAGTTCCGGTGCGTTTTTTGTGTGCGGATGGATATATCGACTGTGCGCTCTTTGTCACTATGCATGATGAACCGCAGATACAGCAGATTCGCATCACCGGGGGGAAAAGAAATGGAAAGGACTGAACTGACGGGCATCGAACGGGAACTCGTATTGCAGTATCTTATCGACGGCAATGTTCCCGTTACGGTTACGCCGATTGAAAAAGAAGCTCCTGATGAAACAAAGATAAAGCCGCTTTTGTCTATGGTTTTTCCGGTTGCATTGAAAGCCGAGCAGATAGAAGTGAACCGACAGGGTATCATTCTGTTGAAAGATCCCCCCCCATCAGTAAAAAAATTTTCCGGTCAGCACGTAAAGGTTGAGTTTTATTTTAACCGTGTGGGTCTGTACTTTGTAACAGAGCTGCGGCATACTGCTGCCGGTTGTGCGCTCATTATTCCTGCCGCTATACAGCGCATACAAGATGTAACGGAAACTGCTGATTACGAAGTGACAGCCATGCTGTACTATTCCTGTCAGGATAAGACCGATGTGAACAGCAGATGCATTCCGCGTCCCGGTTACCCGCTGTTCATTCGCCCGGTCTGGCGTTCAATTCCGATTGAAAAGCAGTCCCGCGCAAAACAGCTGCTTGAGCGATTCGTTTCCGACGCGCGAAAAGAAAAGAACGCAGGAAACGGCATTCAGCTCATTCCCATCTGTCAATATCTGGTTGAAGACGTGCTCGAACCGGTCGAAGCCGTTCAAGGCAGGGTGAAGCCGTTTTCGATTTTATTCATCGACCATGAGCGTATCGTGCTTGCGTCGCTGCATGCTGCGTTTCCACTGACGGCAGGTACTGAATACGCTGTTAAAATGTCGTTCAAGCTTTCTGGCGGTCCTATCGCTGTGCGTGACGTGTTTGCAACGTGCGCCATCGGAAAAGTGTACACCGGTACGGATGAACGCTTCGCTGCCGATTGCGTGTTTACCGCGCTGCAAGAAGAAGATAGACGTTTTTTGTACGAGAAAACAACTCGTCGTCTTTTTATATGATTTTGGCGGTTTCAGCGCGTGCTTGTGGTTTATTGTTCAATATAATGGCAATTGGTTTGAGAAACGAAACATTTTCGCAGATGATTTTTATAATCACCAAAAACGGCACAGCTAAAATCATACCGATAAGTCCCCAGATCCATCCCCAGAGCGATAAACTCGCAAGAATAATGAACGGCGAAATGCTGAGATTTTCGCTTTGAATTTTTGGCTCGATAATATTTCCCAGCATAAAGTTGACAGCGGTCATAAAGATAAAGACAGAGAGGGGGGCATAGTAATTTTGCGGAAGAAACTGTAGCAGTGCAAAGAATGATGTGATACAAACAGAAAAGACCGAACCGAATATCGGAATAAAATTCAAAACAAACGCGGCAAATGCCCATACCACAGCGAAGCTCACATTGATGGCACGTAAACCGATGTAGACGAGTATACCGGTTATCAGTGAGACAAAAAATTTGATAAAGATAAAGCGGACAACTTGTTTCATGACGTTGCTTGAGATGATGATGACCCGCCGTTTCATCGTGCCGCCAAAAGCGGCGCTCAGTTTTTCTCCTAAAATACTCATCTCGGAAAGCAGGAATATAGTCAGCAGCAGTACAAGCAACAGGTTTTTGCCGAACGAATAGATATCGCTCGACAGCGAGATAGCCAAATGCTGCACATATGCTTTCAGATTCAGTTTGTCGAGACCGTCCCACAGGTTCTTAAAAAAACTTTTCTCAATATCAAAGGAGAGTTCCAGTTTTTGGGCAACGAGTTCATAAATCAACAGAAAGCGCTTTTCGTATTCAGGGTAGTTTGACAGAATAGAACGGATGCTCGTTGTCAGCGTTGTGCCGATTAACGTGATGGCGGTTACAAACAGTACGCTTACGAGTACAGTGGCGAGAACCCAGGGAATGCGGAACTTCGTCAAAGCGCGCACAATTGGCTGCAAGACAAATGACAGGAAAATTGCAATGGTGAGTGGGATAGTGACGCTCGCCGTAATTTTCAGTATGGCGACAAAACAGACAGCCGCAAGAAACAGCAGCAGCGGGAAGATATAGTGTGCAACATCATCTTGTTTCATGGGAGCACATCGTATCATTTTGGGGCAATCGTTTCAAACCCGCACAGCGGTACCAGCACATCCGGTACGGTGATAGAGCCGTCTTCATTTTGATAGTTTTCAAAAATTGCAAGCATGGCGCGTCCGGCGGCAATCGCCGTACCGTTCAACATGTGTACGTATTTGTTTTTTCCGTCGTCGTCTTTATACTTGACGTTGAGACGCCGCGCCTGATAGTCAGTGCAGTTTGAAGTTGAAGTCACTTCTCCCCAGGAGCCATCAGGGTGTGCTTCGTCGCTGCGTCCGGGCATCCATGCTTCTATATCCCATTTGCGATACGCAGGAGCGCCGAGGTCTCCGGTGCAGGTATCGACGACGCGAAACGGGATGCCGAGTCCAACAAAGATTTCCTCTTCGATTTCGCGGAGCTGATTGTGGATGCGCGCTGAATCTTCAGGGAGGCAGTACACAAACATTTCTACTTTGTCGAATTGGTGTACACGGTACAGTCCTTTGCTGAAGTGTCCCGCAGCGCCTGCTTCACGGCGGAAACAGTGCGACAGCCCGCAGTAGAAAAGCGGCAGGGTAGCTTTATCGAGGATTTCTCCGGCGTGGTAACCACCGAGCGTGATTTCAGCGGTAGCGACCAGGCAGGTGCCTTCATCTTCGAGGGTATAGACATTTGACTCCGCGCCGCGCGGTTGAAAGCCGATACCCTGCAATATGTCCTGTTTAGCGATGTCGGGCGTAATAAAGGGGGTGAAGTTTTTTTTACGTAAGATGTTGAGCGCATATAAAATCAACGCCTGCTCAAGGAATACCGCCTCATTTTTTAAGTAATAGAATTTTTGTCCCGACACTTTTGTCCCGCGGTCAAAATCGATGAGGTCAAGTGCTTCGCCAAGCGAAACGTGGTCGCGCGGCGGAAATGAAAACTGCCGCGGTGTGCCAACACGTTTTATTTCCCGATTGTCGGTATCAAGTTTTCCGACGGGAGCGTCGGGATGCGCCATGTTTGGAATTTTCCGGGCGGCTTCATCGAGTTTTATTTCAACAGTCTGTAATTCCTTTTCGACTCGTGTGATTGACTCTTTTATTGTTTTTCCCGCTGCAATGAGCGCTGTGCGTTCATCAGTGTCGAGTTGCTGTTTCATTGCCGCTGCGGTTTCGTTGCGCTGTCGTTGTAACTCTTGGAGTTGTGTGACCAGTGCGGTGCGGCTGTCGTACAGTGAAACGACGGCATCAGCATCTGCGGTCATGCAGCGCGCTGCGATATTCTGTTTTACCGCTGCAAGATTGTCTTTGATAAATCTGTAGTCGAGCATACATTCATCATACCGCAGACGGTAAACTCATTGCAAGGCATACGTCACGCGAATCGTTGAGTGTACAGTGATGGTGCCAACGTCAGGCACGCTGCCATCTCTCAGCGGCAGCGTATCTGAATCTGCGGTGTCTTCTTCCAATGCGAGTACCGCTCCGAGCGTGCCACCGGATGCGCCGGCGAACAGCGTTGCTGCAGTTTGCGCATCTTGCACTGCGAGTGTCCGTGCTTGTCGGAATGCGGTGTTTCTGTCTGCAATGTCAAAGGTGAGCGCCATAAGTCCCTGTGCGCCAGCGGCAGTTGCCGTATCTATGAGCGCGCCGATATTGTGTATGTTCTGCACAGTTACCAGTATGCTGTTGTGTACGGTGTACCATCCCGCAACGAACCGTCCTGCGTTTCCGTTGTTCTGCTGGGTGATACGATGCTCGGTTGTTGCAATGTCGCTCGCTCGAACGCCAGCTTCTTTGAGTGCATCGGTCACCTGTGTTACGATGCGTTCGTTTTCTGTGATGGCGACGGTGGCGATGCGGTTTTGGGTGATGACGGCAAGAGACATCACTGCGTGGTCAGGCGATACGCGTACAATGCCGTTTCCGGTGACGGTGATCGTGCGCGGTGTTTCCTGCGGCACATATACCTTGCACGAGATAAACAAAGCGAAAAACAGTATAACAGAAAAAAAACGTTTCATGTACATTCCTCATTGGTCAATATATATCGATATAAAAGCGCTTTAGGTACGTGTACCGCCGTTGGGCGTCATTCCACAGCGTACTCGCCGGCCAGTTGTTCAAAAGAACGAGATACGAATCGATTGCGGCCTTGATGTCGCGTACGTCGGAGTGCGCCTCAAGGATTTGTCCTTGTACATACAGTCCTTCATCGATACGGGTTACGGCAACGGTAAAAAACTGTTCTATGAGAGAAAGTGCATCGCGGTACTGGGCGTCGCGGTATGCCTGCCGGGCACGCTCAAGCAGTTCATCGGCGGCGGGAAGTTCGTCGTACTGCGGTTCGGCTCTGGTAATTCCGGTAACAGGAATGTCCGTTTGCGGTGCCGTGGCGACATCGCGGCGTACCGACGGTTCTGCCGGCTGGATGACGGTACGAGGTGCTGCGTCAGGTGGCTCCTGTGGAGCGTCGAGCGGGGGAGCGGTGCGGTTAGTTTCGTGTGGGCGTACAGCAGAATCGGTAGCGTCGTGCGCTCCGGCTGCCAGTTCTGTAGTGAACGTATCGGCGGTGGGCTCTGTGTGTAAAACGGGGCGCGGTGGCACTGTCTCGGCGTACGACGGAGCGAGTATATGGACAGAGCCATCGGCTAACTGCTCTGACACAGTAACCGCCATATAGTCGTCAATATATTCCCCTGTCAGCACATCATTTTTATAGAAGTGCACGACCGTTATGCCGCTGCTCCGTGCCCGCAGCGTAAACGCCGTGTCCGCTTCACCAAGTGTACGCCCTAAAAAGACGAGCAGCTGTTTGCCGTCAGTTTCACCAAGATAGGTCCACCCACCTCCCGGATAGACGACGTCTATGTATGCACCGTTGTCTACGATGACAGAACGCGATGGCACCGGGACGGTTTCTGTTCGAGCGTCGTCATCCACAGCTTCTGGTGGCATCTCTTGTTCAGCAGGGGCTACCGCTGCTGCAGCCAGTTCTGGAGGATGACTGTCAGCGCTGCCGTCCGTTTCTGCTGTCGATATGTCCGCTGCGGCATGGGACAGCTCGTCCGCTGCCAGAAGCGTCTCCTGCGGCGCGACACGAACAGCTGTGGTGGTCGCCGGATCTAGCGCCATCGTCTCCGGAAATGGTTCTGGCACTGCCGGCAGCGGCAGGGGCGGTAGAGCGTCCTGCGGTATCCGTTCCGCAGCGAGGCTGTCGGTACGCTGCTCTACCGCTTCGCTCAAGTGTGGCGTGCTATCGTCTGTAACTTCCGGTGGCACATCGCGTACGAGTGGTTCAATAAGCACCGGAGGAACTGGCAGGGCGGGCAGCAGTTCTGTTTCGGGTGTTTGGGAGACTGCCGGCGGTGTATCCGGTTGCTCGGTTGCGGGCAGTTCCGGGGACGGCTGCTCCGGCTGTAGCGAATCCGTCGCCATTACGTCACGTGCCTGTTCCGCTGTTTTCTGTGTATCGTCAGGCATCGGTTTGAGCGTCTGCGTCGTTTCGCACGCTGAACACAGTACTGCCGCCGTCGTTGCGATAATGAACAGTCGTTTCATGGGGCTGCATCCAGTATATCGGTGATGATGCGGTCATTCGCCTGAGAAAGGTCAGAGAGCGCCGTAGCGTCAGGGGGGGTGAACCAAGGGGCGGCATCTTCTTCTGTCCACCGGCCGTGTTTGTCCCGCGAATAGACATAGCCATCGGAAGCGACTGGGCTTGGCGGTACCAATACCGGATGGTCGGGGGTGAACTCCTGTTCTGTAAATGGTGGCTCTGACGGTTTTTTCGGAGCGGTGAATGTGATGCTCACCACAATGACGGCAGCCATCGTCATTACGATGAGGACCGTGGCACTTATGACGGCGGCGCGATTTCTGCCAGAAAATGCCATGCGGATGTTATCAATCAATTCCGAAACATCAATCATTGTTTGTTCGTCCTGCTCGTTCTTGTTTAAATGCGGCGGCTGTCACTCCGGCATTTCGTTCACCGGTCTGCGGCACATCAGGTGCGCCGCTCTTTTTCCCGCGCTGCTCTTTTATTTTTTTTTCTTGAATCGGATCAGTTATTGTGCCGTCAGGATGGTGGATACGCTTTGGCGGCCGCGGCGGAATATAGGCATCGCGCTCCGGTTCTACGTCTTCTTCAACAAACGTGCCGTCATCTTCGTGAATCTCCGCTCCGACTTTAATGTCCTTGTCAAGCCGCAGTGCAATCGTTTTACTGACGCCTGATTCTTCCATGGTAATGCCGAGCATCGTCCCAGCGCCCATAACGGTTTTTTTGTTATGGGTGATGATGATGTACTGGCTCACGTGTGCGAATGAACGGAGCGTGGTCACAAAGCTTGAGACATTTTTATCGTCGAGTGCGGCGTCGATTTCATCGAGCAGGCAGAACGGCGACGGGCGCACCTGATAGGTGGCAAAAAGCAGGGCAACCGCAGTCATCGTCTTTTCCCCCCCGGAGAGCAACGCGATATTTTCCATCTTCTTTCCGGGTGGCTGGGCAAAAATGTCTATTCCGCTCGACAACACATTGTGCGGATCTTCAAGCCGCAGTTCCGCTCGTCCGCCGTTGAATAGGCGGCGGAACATGTTGTGAAAATTGCGCTTGATTTTATTGTATGTGTCGAGGAACAGCTCTGATGATTTTGCCTGTATCTCCTCTGAAACGCGCACGAGGTTTTCCAGACTTTTCTGCGTGTCCTCATAATGGAGTTTTTGTCGTTCGTAGCGATCTTTCACTTCGCCGAACTCTTCCGGCGCCATCAGGTTGACCGATCCGAGCGCTTTGAGCTGCTCGCGTGCGGCGGTAAGCTGTTCACGGAGCCGGGCAGGGGCAACGGTAATTTTATACATGCGCTCTTCAAATTCCATCAGGTCGCGCGAGTGCGTATCCTGGAAGTTCTGCTTCAAATTTTTGATTTCAATATCGAGCGATGCGAGTGCGAGTGAAAGTTTTTCAAAGTGTGCCTGATGACGGTTCTGTTCGTCCAGTTTTTTTTGCAGCTGGTGCTGTTTTCCCGATACATGGCTGTTGCGAGCGGCGATTTCAGCGTCGAGCGCTTTCAGCTCGTTCGATAGCACCGTGCCACGCTCGGTGATGGCCGCGAGCGTTTCTTGCTCGGTGGCGATCTGATTGTTTACATCGTCAGCACGTGTCTGTTCGGCGTGGATTTCCTGTTCGTTGTCGTGCAGTGCGCTTTCATGCGCCATCCGCGTCCGGAGCAATATTGCGGTGTGCTGTTCACCTGCGGCGATTTGCGCCTGCATTTCTGCCTGATTCACCTTGAGCCGTTCGAGCGTCTCGCGATATGAAGCAATCTTTTTTTCAAGTTCGACATTTTCTGCCGCTAACGTTTCGCGCTGCTGATTGAGATTTGCCACCTGCTCAAGGTTTTCTTGAATCTGCCGGTCGATCATGCGCTTTTTTGTCATGATACCTTCCGGTGCGAGGAATTCGGTGATGAATGCCGGAGAAAATTTAACGTACCGGGCAATCGCCGCTTAAAGTCCGGAGATGAGTTCCTTCGCCTCATCGAATGCAGCGACCGCTTCCGCAACCGTTTTCATACAGTCGTCGGCGGAGCGTGGGTGCGTCGTCAAAAAATCGTTGAAGATATTTCTCCTGCCCTGCGTAAAGACTTTCAGCCTACCGAGCGTTGCGTCGATGTGTTCCTTTGCTTCAGCAAGCGCTGTGCCGGAAAATCCTGCGTCGCCGAGCCGCGTATCGAGCATAGTTACGATATCTTCCGTGATTGCGGTAAGCTCCGTGCGCAGCGCAGCGCGTTCTGTATCGAGCCGTGCGCCGTGTTCTTTTGCCCGCGCCGCTTGCCGGTTGTTTTCTGTGATTTGGTCGCTCGCTGTAGCGATGTTGCGCGCAAAAGTCTGTATGTTTTGTGCCACGTTGTCAAGCTGTTTTTTTTTCTCTGAAAGCTCCGCATCGTGCTGTGCTATTTCGTGCACAACGCCTTCTATCTGCGCTTCTATGGTCGCCCGATGCGCCGTCAGCTGTCCGATTTTTTCTTTGATTTCTGCTCTGCGTGCGGTGAACTGTTTGATCAAATCGAGCTTACCGCCTTTTTCTTTTTGAATGCCGATTAAATCCGCCTGTTTCCGGTAGACCGATTCCTGCATCGCCTTAACGCGATCCATATTTTCAGACAGCGTGTTGTTGATGTCTTCTATTTCTTTACGGACGGCATCACGTTTTGTCTTAACTGACTCGACGTCGCGCTCCGTGCGCGCTTTGTCCTGAACAAAACTCTTCAGCCGGAGCAGCTGTATATCGAGTTCTAGCGAAAAAATCGTGTCTTTGACAGTGCGGTATTCAGTGGTTTTTGCCGCCTGCGTTTTCAGCGTTTCATACGAGCGCTTGATCTCTGCTAACGCCGCCTCAATCTGCTGCATGTTCGTTCGCGTGCGTTCGAGCTCTCGTTCTGCTTCTGCGCATTCCGCTTTGCTGCGGCTGATGCCGGCGGCTTCCTCAAATAGGTAGCGGCGATCTTCCGGTTTGCTTGAGAGCACCTGATCGATTTTGCCCTGCTCCATGACGGAGTAAGCCGCTTTGCCGATACCGGTGTCCATGAACAGCGAGCGGATAGTTCGCGGCCCTGACGGACGGTTGTTGATAAAGTATTCGTTTTCTCCGGAGCGGAACAGGCGGCGTTTAATGGCGATTTCCGGCTCTTCAAGTGGCAGTACGCCGGTTTCGTTTAAAATCGTCAGGGTGACTTCCGCAACGTTGAGCGGTGGGCGCCGTTCCGTGCCGTTGAAAATGACGTCTTCCATTTTATCTGCGCGCAGGTTTTTGCTTTTATTTTCTGCGAGCACCCATTTTATGGCGTCTACGACATTGCTTTTGCCGCATCCGTTCGGACCTAAGAGCGCGGTGATACCGTCTGCAAAATCGATGTGCGTACGGTCGGCGAATGATTTAAAACCGAATATGTCCAAACTTTTCAAAAACACAACAATGCCCCGTGCAGATAAAATGCCGTATCAGTATAGCAGGAACAGCGGGAAGTAGCAATCATTTCCTGCGGACGAACGGCAGTCCGTTCCTCTGCTTCCGGAGCGCAGATCTGTCTGCCCGCCAGCACTTTCGGATAGACGGTCAAGCCGAGTCGCTTTTCAAGCGCAGCGTATTTCAGGCGGCAGCGTGATGAGCTGTGCGTCTGTCACAAATTGTGCAACCGCGGCGGTGATGGTTGCGGAACAAGCGACGCCTTGGGCAGTTTCCGGAAGCCGTCCGCGCATCTTTTTCGTCGGCTCTCGCAGTGACTTTTGAACGAGCCGGTCAGCTTCACCAAAGACGACGGCGTCGATAGCCTCTGTTTTCAGCTTCTGCCCGGCGCACAGCTCCGCTAACTGCGCAGGCGTTCCGACGACTATTGCGGGCTTTTCCATGAGCGTTTCCACCTGCTGTTTGAACGACGCGTCTCCGCCCGAGTAGCGCGATGCGGACAGCACTGATTGACTGCACGGCATTTTTATCTGTGCGGCAAGCTCAAGCGTCGGAGCTATAATCATGATGCGTGCCAGAGTCGGTTCATCCCCGTGTCCGCTGGTACACGCTCTGGCACATCGCGGCATCTTTATGGTATACTGTACAGGATGAAATTCGGCATTGACGCATTTGGCGGCGACCATGCGAGATCCGGCATCGGCTCATACATCCACTCGTTTACAGCAAACATTGTTTCTGCTCCGGATGTGCAGTTTGAGCTGTTCGGTTCGGAACTTGACCGGTACACCTATAATTCGGATAAAGACATTCCCTATACAGCAGTACCTGTTCCCGACAGTCTGGTTGCGGAACGATTTTGGCACTTCATGCGCGCCAACGCGTTTGCAGCAAAAGCCGGCTATGACTGTGTGCTGTACCCCGCGGTGGAGCGCGTGTTGCCGCTGTCGTTCACGGTGCCCGGAGTTGCCGTGGTAAACAGCATTGTCTCTTCCTTTTTTAAAGAAAAACCTGACCGCGTGCTCCGGTTTCAAATTAGGCGCGGGTTTGATGCCGTACAGAAAATCATTGCGCCGAGTAAATTTATTAAGCACGATTTGATGCGGGGCGGGGTGAACCCTGCAAAGATAGTGGTAATTCACAACGGCATTGACCACCGGCTTTTTTTT
>JAFUFE010000049.1 GCA_017470085.1 Treponema sp. | reverse complement strand
GAATAAAACTGCTGCGTCGCTAAAAACGCACCGTCAGAGCCCGGTACCTGAACAATACTCATCGTTCCGCCTGGCAATGTCCACACGGTATCACGCATTGTCCCATCCACCGAAAACAGCAGACACGCATCTTTTTTTTCTGCTGCAACGAGAAAGCAGTCCTCCCCCTTATAGCACACGGGAGCAACCGCATAGCATTTTGTCAGCGTGCCAACAACGTGTTTCCGAATACGCATACCCCCCCCCATCTAGAGCATCGACCGGAAGGGGATGTTCTGCGGATGCTCAAAACAGTCTTCAAACCCGCGGCGGTGATGATACTGCCGTTTGTCTTTATCCGTGGGGTACACGTATTTCCCACCGACTTCCCAAATAAACGGATGGAACTGATAGTCAAGCCGATGGCGTTTCATTTCATAGAGTACTTCTATCTCATGTGTGTCCGCCATAAAGTTCGTCCAAACATCGTAGTGCAGCGGAATAACCACTTTGCACCGCAATGCTTCCGCCATCCGGAGTATATCGACTGACGTCATCTTGTCTGCCATACCGATTGGGTTTTCGCCGTAGGAGCCAAACGCAACATCTATGTCAAAATCCTTGCCGTGTTTGGCAAAATAAATCGAATAGTGCGAGTCGCCGCTGTGGTACAGATTCCCTCCGGGAGTCTTAAACAGATAGTTCACCGCCTTTTCGTCCATATCGATCGGACAGATTCCCGTCAGTTCCTCGCGATTTTCCGTCGTATCGTCGGTGGTTACTAGGCACGTGCGATCGAATGAATCTGTCACGATTACTTCTATATCTTTCACCGTTACCACATCACCCGGTTTCACCACGATGCACCGCTCTGCCGGCACACCCCATTGTATCCACGTGTCAACAGATTTCTGCGGCCCAATAAACGGAACCGGCATCGGCGTGCCGTTTTTATCGGTCGTCATCATACCGCTCTTTATAACGTGTGCCGCATAATTCGGATCCATATGATCTTGATGATAGTGCGTCGCAAACACGGCATCCACCTGCTTAACCGCAAATGGGTCGAGCACAAACGGTACGGCACGCAGATTTGGCTGCATCATACGCGCGCCGCACATATTCGCCATCTGATGCCCCACCTTCATTTTGCCGTCGCCGTGCGTCCGTTTGCCGTTGCCGCACCACAGGTCGATTGAAACATTCGCGCCGCCGGGCGTCTTTATCCACAAACCGGTACATCCGAGCCACCACAGCGCCACCGTATTCGGCTGCACGGTTTCCTGTTCAATCTCTTCATTGAGCCACGTTCCCCATTCAGGAAATGTCTCCAAAATCCATGACTCGCGCGTACTGTTGTCTATTTTGCTCATCGCACCCTCTCCCCGTTTTGGCTCATCCGTGCTCGAGCACCGTTACACTCTTACTGCACGGCGCCCGTATAAACATTCGTAAAAATATGTTTTATTCATATTTTATGATAATTATACACCAATATATTCATATGTCAAGAAAAATTTTCATAAAATGATATAAAATCAATCAAATAATCATATAATGATGTATAGCGCGCACGATAACAGAAAATCAGCACTAATTCAAAGAAAATTTTTTCGGAGAATGGTGTATACGTTTTATCGATTGCTAAAAACTACACGGTGCTTCGAGCGATGAGCGGCGTTGCAGCGTATCCGCTTAAGATAGCACGCTGCTGTTCTGTCACGCCATCATCGGTCACGACGTACGACACCTGATCGAGCGAACCGATGGTAAAATTATGCTGCACGCCTATCTTCGAGCTATCCGCAAGCACGACCACTTGCGTAGTCGTTTGTTCCATCATGCAGATATTCACCGTTGTTTCTTTCAGACCGGCAGAACTCAACTGCCCCTGTGCGTTGATGCCGCTCACTCCGATGAAACACTTACTCGCATGAACCGCTTTCAGCATTTGGATAGAAAGCGAGCCGACCATCGAATGTTTGAACGGATTTATCTCCCCTCCGGTAAAAACCAGAATGAACTTCGACGCATCAACGGCGGAAAGCGCATTCGCATTGTTCGTGATGATAGTGACATGCCGCGCCGCCAAAAACTCAAGCATGTACAGCGCGGTCGTGCTGCTGTTGATAAAAATAGTGTCGTCGTCCTCAACCATACGCGCCGCATGTTCCGCAATGAGCCGTTTTCGAATCTCCTGATCTCGCGTCTTTAACTCCGTGGCGGGGTCGGTGCTCAAAGAACGAGAAACATGCCGCGCGCCGCCGTGAAACCGTTCTACAAATCCTTTCTGAGACAGCGCATCAAGGTCACGGCGAATCGTCAGCGGAGACACGGCAAACTCTTGCGCCATATCTTCAATCGTCGCTGAACCGACGCTGTGTAATTTCTGTAGAATTTGATTTTGCCGATTGAAAATAACCCAGCGGCTGTTTTTCATGCACCTTGCTCCAGTAATGCGCGAATACACATTTATCATAAATAATCACACAATAAAATGCAAGACAATTACTGCAGTGTGTCGGAGAGAAGTGCAAACAAATAAAACGTAGTAGGGGTGCACCAAAACAACGGCTTTCGGCCGAAACCTGCCGGCAAACACACGGAGAAACGTCATAGGTATGGGACTCACTCGCTCCGCTCGTTTGCCGACGTTCACCGTATGTGCTGTACATACAATACCGGCGCACTACGTACGACAGTCGGAAAAATCGCGTCGCTACCCACCATGCCGCTACGATCTGTCAAGCGCACCGCCCTGTGCAGAAAAGTCATGGAGCGAGCAAGTCGTTTACCACTTCATGCGCAATAAGCAATCCGACAACTGGTGGCACCCATGGGACACTTCCCGGAGCGCGCCGCGTCCCATTTTTTGTACGCTCCGCTGCTAAAAAAGCATCACTCGCCGCTTCCGGCACAGCAGGCAGTTCATCAGAATAGACGGTTTTAACGTCTGTAATTCCGCGCACTCTTAACTCACGGCGCATGATGCGTGCAAGCGGACAAACGCGCGTCTGTGCGATATCTGCTACTTTGAAGCGCATCGGATCGAATTTATTTCCCGCTCCCATGCTGCTGATAACGCGCGTTCCCGCCTGTTTTGCCGCGGTGATAACAGCAAGTTTCGCGCTCACCGTATCGACAGCATCGATCACATAATCGTAGTGCGCAAAATTAAACTGTGGCGCATGGTCCGGTAAAAAAAACACGCAGTGCGGTGTGACGGTACACGCCGGATTGATGTCATGGATGCGAGCGGCCATGACGGTAACCTTCGGCTGTCCCACCGTCGAATGGAGTGCCAGTATCTGCCGATTTATGTTTGATGCGGAGACAACGTCGCCGTCCACAAGCGACAGCTGCCCCACCCCCGCACGCGCTAACGCTTCAACAGCGTATCCACCCACACCGCCCACACCAAAAACGATGACGTGAGACTGCTCAAGCTTTTTGATGCCTGCCTCGCCAATCAATAATTCCGTGCGCGAAAATTGCCGTTCCATGAATCGCTCTCCGCCCGTTTTCTATGGAGACGACACTATCATTTCTAGCGTACCAACAATCGGTATTATTCCATAATCCGCTGGAACAATGCAGTGTGTTCCGGCGCGGATCGGCTGCCCGGCAATGGTGCCGGCACCGGCAACAACGGAGAGCACCAAAAACGGCTGATCCTGCACCAACTGCATTTCCCCCGAACAGCGCACGCGCCACACGGTAAAAAATGGACAGCTGACCAACTGCTCCATGGCTGTATTCACCGTTTTAGCCGGATTATGCGGCGGAGAAACCGCAACGAACGGCGCGGTAAGCACAGCAAGGCTCTCTGCGATGTGCAGCTCGCGGGGAACACCGTTTTGTAGCCGATCGTAATCGTACAGACGATACGTAACGTCACTCGGCTGCTGCGTCTCGAGCACCAGCGTCCCCCCCTTGATCGCATGGACTGTTCCCGGCTCAATAAAGAAAAAATCGCCTTTGTGTACCGGAACTTCACGGATAAACTCCGCCCAACGCTGCTCCCGTATCATGTGGGCCGCAGCGTCCTTCGTGGGGGCGTTGTGCCCAACAACAATCGTTGCACCGGGGGACGCGTCGAGGATATACCAACATTCTGTCTTTCCGGCAGAACCGTGTTCGTGTGCCGCCGCATATGCGTCATCGGGATGCACCTGAATGCTCAAATCGGTGCGAGCATCAATAATTTTTGTCAAAATCGGAAAACGCGTTCCCGGTATGCCGCCAAACATATCCCGTCGCTGTGTCCACAGTTCAGACAGATGCATGCCCGCATACGTGCCGCCGAAAACGGTAACGTCGCCGTGCGGATGCGCGCTCACCCCCCAGCACTCGCCGACCGTCTCCGAGGGAAGCGTATAGCCGAACGCTTTTAAACGGGTGCCGCCCCAGATACATTCTTTAAATACGGGGGACAAAAACAGAATTTCGCGGGACATACCGTCACTATACCCGGTCACCGAAAAAGGTGCAAGCGTTGTAACCGCGGGGCGGCAGAACCGAAT
>JAFUFE010000048.1 GCA_017470085.1 Treponema sp. | reverse complement strand
CTTTCCCGATTTTTCGCATGGCGGAAAATCGTAGGTAATACCGTGCCTCCCTGCACGGTGTTCTTTGCTATCGGGGCGTTGCAGGGTGCGCTTGAAACCGCGTCCTATCGGACTTATTGCGAACACCCCGCTCGAATGGGGAGATCAGACAGGCGGCACAATGCCGCCTGTCCTTCCCGAGTTTTCGCTACGCGAAAACTCGCAGACTTTTATTATGTGCGCAGCAGGGGGAAGGCGTTCCCCACAAAGAGAGGCACTACTCGCCTTCCAGCTCGCGAATGGCAGCATCTGGAAGATGGTGCACGCCGCGCGACCTTGTGTCGCGCGGCGTGCTGTGCCAACGAGCGCACTTTCTGTGGAAACAGCAGAGCCCGCCCTGGAAGCCCTTTAGTCCACCGCAGTGTGCCAACGGCACACGAGGAGGATGAGCGTGAGCGAAGGCTGGAAGGGCGGCTCTTCACATCGCTCGCTCCCGTAAAAATTATCGCATATACCGCGTGTCGCTGTGCGGTGTTCTTTGTATACAACCTGCGGCTTCGCCGTTTTCTGCATGGAAATTCGAAGTTGCCCCGCGCCATTTCAGCGGCGTTTTTAAAACTCTTCGCATCGCGCCGATTTTATGCTATACTGAGCGCATGGCAGGCAATAGTTTTGGAACACTGTTCCGTGTAACAACATTCGGAGAAAGTCATGGACGCGCGCTCGGTACAGTCGTTGACGGCTGCCCGTCAGGAGTGCGCATAGACAAAAACGAAATACAGACGGCACTCGACCGCCGTAAACCCGGAGCTGCAATCGGCGGAAAGCAGAATATTGCCGCCACATCACGAAACGAAGCTGACTGTGTAGAAATTCTTTCAGGCATAGTTGAGGGCATGTCTACAGGTACGCCTATTGCGCTCATCATACAAAATACGTCGCAGCGTTCAACCGACTACGATAATCTCAAAAACACGTTCCGTCCCGGTCATGCAGATTTTACGTATGCGCAAAAATACGGCGTGCGCGACTGGCGCGGTGGCGGCAGATCTTCGGGCAGAGAAACTGCTTCGCGCGTTGCAGCCGGTACAATCGCAGCAGCATTTTTAAAGACGCTCGGCGTAACGGCGACAGCGTACACAATCCGCGCGGCTGGCATCGCATGCACCGAACGAGATATGGCTGTTATCGAACAAAATGCACTCCGCGCATGCGATGGAGCTGCTGCAAAAAAAATGGAAGCAAAAATTGCAGAACTGCGTGCAAACGGTGAAAGTACGGGCGGCATAGTTGAATGTACGGTATGCGGTGTTCACGCAGGGCTTGGAGAGCCGGTGTTCGACAAGCTCGACGCAGAGCTTGCAAAAGCAGTCATGTCGATAGGAGCAGTCAAAGGCATTGAGTTCGGAAGCGGTTTTTCTGCGGCCGATGCATTGGGGAGCATGAACAATGACATGATGCGCGCACAAAACGGAACGCCAGTGTTTTTATCGAACAACGCGGGCGGCATACTCGGCGGCATTTCAAACGGCAACGATATCGTCTTCCGCGCAGCGATAAAACCGGTGCCGAGCATTTCTAAAATGCAAAAGACAGTATGCGAACAAAGCGATGCGTCGGAAAGCGCGGCGACGCACGAAGCGGCAAAAGCACAGACAGCTGGCGGTACGGCGCAGGAAACAGCAGACGACAGCGCATTGAAACAGGCACGCGACAGTGCATTTGCTGACAGCGAGCTTGTCATTGCGGGGCGGCACGACGTGTGCTTGTGCCCGCGTATTGTGCCAGTCATTGAAGCTATGGCGAACATCGTGCTTGCGGACATGGCGCTGCGCGCCCGATGCGCACGAGCATAGGCAGACGCGATGAGGAAAGACAGCATGGCGCAAAAATCCCCGATAAAAAAAAATAAACGCGACAGAGCCCGCACGACAAACAGCGCTGCGTGGCTGAAACAACTGGCTGTCCGCGCGGCATGTGGAATCGTCGTGCTGTACGGCATGCTCGTTGGATGGCGCGCATTCAGTTTTAAATACGCACCGGCACCGCCCGCGCTCACCCGTGAACAGGAAGCGGAACTCGCCGCATTGCTTGATGCCGCTTACCCAGAACGGGATGAGATTCTCTCTCCGCTTTCCTACCAAACAACACCCCCGCACCGTACAATTTCAGCGCGGGCGGCAATCGTTGTGGATACGGCAAGCGGTGCCGTTCTCTATGAAAAAAATGCCGATGATGTTATCCCGCCGGCATCGATGACGAAACTCGCGGTGATGTACGTGGTCTTTGCAGAAATCGCAGCTGGCCGAATTGCGCTCGACGATGTAGTACCTCTGCCCCCTGAAAGCTGGGCGAGCCACATGCCGCCGCATTCATCGCTCATGTTCCTCGGAAAAAATCAACGAGTTACACTCGACGAACTGCTCACCGGCCTTGCCGTTTCTTCTGGGAACGACGCCGCCGCCGCCATCGCTGCTTATGTATCGGGGGGGATGCCGGCATTCATCACGCGGATGAACAGTGAAATGGCAGCGCTCGGATTAACACGGACGCATTTTGTGGACGCCTCCGGTTACAGCGAAAAAAATACGACGACTGCACGAGATATGGCGGCATTTGCGCGCATCTATATTCTGCGCTACCCTGAGGCGCTCACGCGCTACCACGCACGCCTGTCGTTCACGTATCCAGCGGAGCACAATCTGGCACCGGAAGACCGCGGAAAGCCGCGCGCACAGGACTGGTCACAAGGACTATCCGACTCTATCACGATGGGCATTCATCAAGAAAACACGAATAAGTTGCTCGGCGTACTTGATGGGTGCGACGGATTAAAAACCGGATACATCGATGAAAGCGGCTATAACCTTGCGCTCACTGCAACACGAAACGGTACGCGCTTTTTGTCGGTAACACTCGGCGGACCGGGAAAGACCGTACAGGAAGGAAACGAACACCGTATGCGCGATGGAACTGCGCTCATGGAATGGGCGTTCGCCCACTTTGCCGACTGCAAAAAAACCGACCGTCTCCATCCTTATCTGGTGCGCGTCACCGGTGCACAGCAAACACATGTCCATGTCGTCCCGGCATTTACTCCCGGCGCGGTGACTGTACCGTTTATTGCTGAAAATTCACCGGCAGCCGCCGCAGCAGCGGTGCGGGTTGAGATCGTTTTGCCGGACTACATACCGGGGGGAACTCGTATAGGGCAAGCATACGGTGCAGTGCAGTACTATCTGAAAGAGACGCTGCTGTTGTCTGTACCGCTCGTTGCAGACAAAACGGTGCGGCGAGCGTTTCCTCT
>JAFUFE010000047.1 GCA_017470085.1 Treponema sp. | reverse complement strand
TACGAACTTTCCGATATCGCTGGAGAGTTCAGCGCCTATGCACACCGTCTGGTTTTTGACCCTGCGCGCTTTCAGGAAGTGCAGGAGCGGCTTTCTCTGCTCTATGCACTCAAGAAAAAATATGCGTCATCGTCGTCTGCGCCGATATCGGAAGTCATTGCGTATGGTGCGGCGGCGGAAAAGCATATCGAGCGGCTCAGCACCCGAACGGAAGACAAGGCAGCACTCGAGGCGCGGGCTACACAGCTTGAAAAGCAGGTGTACACTGCCGCGCGGCTGCTCTCAGAAAAACGAAAACAGGCGGCGCAGGTTATGGCGCAGGAAGTGGAAGCTGTTCTCCATGAACTCGGTATGGCCGGTACACAGTTTTCCGTCTGCATAACCGAGAAGCCCGGCTCGGCGGTTGAACAAAAGTGCGGACCGCACGGCATGGATAACGTCGAATTCCTTATCGCTGCGAATCCCGGTGCACCACTGATGCCGCTCGCGCAGATCGCATCGGGGGGGGAAATCTCCCGCGTCATGCTCGCTCTCAAGACGGTGTTTGCACATGCCGACCCGGTACCGACGCTCATCTTTGACGAAATCGATACCGGAATCGGCGGGGAAGTAGCCGTTGCCGTCGGCAGTCATATGAAGCGGCTTGCGGAGAATCACCAAGTTTTATGCATTACCCACCTGGCGAGCATAGCCGTTTATGCCGATAATCAGATAAAAGTGGAGAAGGGGACGGCTGACGGCATGACGTATTCACGTGTCGGAGCAGTAACAGGAGAAGCGCGCGTTGCAGAAATCGCGCGGATGCTTTCCGGAGATGCCGATTCAGCTGCTTCCCGTGAACACGCACGGGCATTGCTCCAGAAATATTCCAGAGGTATCTGATGACAAAGATTACAGAAGAGAATCGATTGGCGCTGAAAGATGCGGTGCTGCCGTACAAAGAGCGGCTCGAGGTGTTATTCGCAAAAGAGAAAACCGTCCTTGCCACACTTCATGCAGATACCGCTGGGCAGGCGAAAAAAAAATTGTCACTTGCGGATGAGATGACAAACGCGTCGTCGCTGTACATGGCAATGGATGCGCTGTCACTTAAAATTCTCGACGTAAAAAACAACGAAGCGCTGAATGCTGCGCGTAAGCTGCTGTATAAAGCCGTCATCTATATTGAAGATGTCGTAACAGATGCGGTTGATGTGTCGTTCGCCGAATTGACTGACGCGTTGGCACCGATAGCAGACGTTCCGGTGACAGAACGCTATACAATCATACAGAAACTTGGTTGTGCGATTGACATCTTGAAGGCACGGTTCGGGGACAACAGTAAATGGAAATGGTCATTTGTAGAACTTGAAGGCCGGCACGCAGCGGTGGCAAAGAATTTAATCGACATGAAACAAGCGGTAAAAGAATACTTTGATCCCAACGCTCCCAACTATGAAACAACCGTTACCTACGTCAGATTGATTACGAAGCTACTCGACCGTACAGCAAATGGATACCGCGACCGGTACGAGCTGTCAACTCGTCGTATTGATGATATTAAAAATGCAATCAAATTCCTTTTGGCGAGCCACAAGGTGTTCAGCGCGCTCGGCGACCGCGACAAAGTAGAAGAAGTCAAAACGAAGGCGGTTGTGTGGAACAACAAAATGAAAAACGATCAAAAATTGGGATTGAACAGCTGATGCACTCGATTATGTTTGAACGGAGATATGAATCATATGATAAGCAAAAAGTTTGCATTTAAAATATTTGAGGCGTTTTCGATTCAACGGTGGAACGATTTGATTCGTCCGTTCGATATTGTTGAAATGGATAAAGCGGCGGAAAAAATAATCATTGCATACATTATCGGAAAGTTTGAGGAAGCGGCGGAACAGGCGATAGATTGGGAATGGATAGCGTACGCCTCGTTATTTGACCTGCTCAGAAAAATTGCACTGTGCGATATTAAAGCGCCCATACAGCGGCTCTTAAAGACAAACTACGCTCAAGAGTACCAACGCCTCAACGACTGGGTGCTTGCGCAGTATCGCCCGCTCATACATGATGACGATTTATTTGCGCGCTTTGAGCAGTACATCGGACAGAAAGCCGGAACGGTGCCAGTTCCTGATCAGGCAACGGCAGCTTCCCGCGTGTACCGTGCGGCACATAAGTATTCAACTATCCGTGAACTGCACATGCTCTCTGTTGTCAATGAACGTGAGCGGCTCGAAAAGATTGAACGCGAACTTGAAGCGGATATCCAGCCGTACCTTGGTCTGCAAGGCTTGCAGATGTTTTTAACGCACGGCAGAGCATTTGACTTTTTACTGAAAATAGAACAGCTCCGATTTCAAATGCGGTGGAACCAGACACCGCGCGTGCCAAAAACCAGCGTACTCGGTCATAGCTATTTTGTTGCGGTGATGACGTTATTGCTCGGGCGGAGCACGGGAATATCGTTCTGTAAAAAGCGAACGACGAATAATTTTTACAGCGCGCTGTTCCATGATCTACCTGAAGCGGTAACGCGGGATATTATTTCTCCGGTGAAACAGGCGACCGATGCGCTGCCTGACATCGTAAAACAGATTGAAACCGAAATCGTTAAAAGCGAACTTGTGCCGCTTATGGAACCGTTCTACATCGATGAGCTGATGTACTTTATTGGCAACGAGTTTTCGAATCGTATTCGCTGCAACGGTGAAAGTAGAGAAGTAAGTTTTGACGATTTAAATACTGAATACAATCACGACCGTTTTAATCCTGTTGACGGCAAACTGGTGCGCGTTGCCGACCATCTGGCGGCGCTCATGGAGGCAGACAGTTCTATCAGGCACGGAACAACATCAGTGCATTTGGAAACCGGCAGGGACAGCATGCTTGCCGCGTATCCCGCCGGCCACAGGATAAACGGTATCGATGTTGGCAGTCTGTTCCAGAGCATCGTGGGACAGTGAATTACCGAGCGGTCAATTCCATTTTTTAAGCCCATCGACAGAGCGACATTCCGAAATTATCTGTGCGTTTCGCACATCGCTTTACAAAAGCTCGCGATGAAACTACAATAGCGGCATGAGAAGCACGCGCGCGCTTATTTACAAAGACAATCTCATTCACAACTTAAAAACGGTCGGTTCGTTTGTGCGTCCGTCTGTAAAGCTGTGCGTGGCGGTAAAGGCGAACGGCTACGGCACAGGCGCAGTGACTGCGGCGAGGACAGCGCTTGAAACAGGCGCGGCGTGCGTTGCCGTTGCAACTGTTGACGAGGGAATTGAGCTGCGCGAAAACGGCATCGCGTGCCCGATTCTGCTTTTGAGCTTGTGCGCTGAAGACGAGATGCCGCTCGCCGTGCAGCATGAACTTTCGCCGTTTGTGTGCGACAGCGACTACATTGCGCAGTTTGAAGCCGCCGCCGCGCGCGCTCAAAAAAAAATCGCCGTGCACCTTGCAGTAGACACCGGCATGGGACGGCTCGGCTGCGCGGTTGCCGAGGCGGCATCGCTCGCACAAAAGATTGCCGCGTTTCCGCACCTTGCGCTTGCAGGAACGTGCACACATTTTGCATCAAGCGACGAGGCGTCAGCAGATGCGCGCGCATACACGGAGCGTCAGTTTGCAGACTTTTTGCGCGCTGTGCAATCGATTGCAGACGCGGGCGTGAATCCGGGCGTGCGCCACTGCGCGTCATCGGCGGCGACATGCACGCGGCCTGACATGCAGCTCGACATGGTGCGCGTGGGCATTGCGGCATACGGCTACTACGGCGGGGAAGCAGACCGCGCCGCTGTTGCGTCCCGCGGACAGGTGCTGAAGCCGGTGATGACGCTCCAAACGCAGGTGAGCGCGATACGCCGCTTTTACGCGGGGCAGTGCGTTTCCTACGGGCGCACGTGGAAAGCGGCGCGCGACACTGACATTGCAGTGCTCCCGATAGGCTATGCCGATGGACTTTTTCGCCGCCTTTCGCCCGACTGCACGCATGAGGACGCGCAGGGCAAAAATGAACGGCTGCATGTCGCAATCAACGGCAAGCGGTTTCCCGTCGTGGGGCGCATCTGCATGGACCAGTGCATGGTAGCACTCGGGTGTGACAGCGGCGTGCGTCGATGGGACACGGCGGTCATCTTTGGACCGAGCGAAAGCGGCGCGCTCCACGATGCAGCAGACATCGCAAAAATAGCGGGCACCATTCCGTACGAGATTGTGACGAGCGTTTCAAAACGCGTGCCGCGCGTGGTAGTGTAGGGGAGTGCGGCTTTCATTTTCAGCCCCGTCAGCATTTTTTTCTCTCGCGAAGGAAGCAGGACTTTTTTATGATGTGGGGGAACGCCTTCCCCCTGCGGCGCACACGGTTGCGCCGCACCCCCTTCTCCTGG
>JAFUFE010000046.1 GCA_017470085.1 Treponema sp. | reverse complement strand
AGTTATGGCCAAAATAATCCTGCACAAGCACATAGATGTCGTGGTCCATATTGCGCCCGCAGATCCACACAGAAATCGTTTTGGTAACACCTTCCACTGGGAGTGGCCGCGCTGCGCTGATATAGAACGAGTTGATACCGCGACGGAAAAATTCAGCCTTCACACCGAGCACATGGGTGTCGTCTTCGGGGTCATCGCCTTCAATGGTTTCTTTCATAGCAGGCGTCCCTTCAAACAGCCGTGCGGTAATCACGCCGTAATCGGGAGAGATGTGCACGTTCCATGAACCTTCACGCTCAAATTTGTCCACGGAAATCTCGCGGAGCGCCTGCATAGCCGAATCATTACCTACGGTTTCAGGATTCGGGTCGGAAAGACTTGCCTGTGCTGATACAGATGACCCCAGCAGCAGTACTGCACAAAAAAGAATAAAAAACCTTTTCATCAGTTACCCTCCCCGAAATTCGCATCTTGCAGTTCATAGCCGTCGTAAATGTTTTCAAGCGAATTCGTTGTGTATTTTATTTGGTCGAGATAAATCTTAAACTCATCAACAAATTCTTCCGGATCGGTGCGGACACGGAATCCGACGAAGGTCATCGCACGCGGGCCGGAACGAAGCCGTGAACTCTGCACAATCCAGCCGGGGATATTGACGACGACGTTTCGCCAGCCCTTATACAAGAGGTTGCCCGCCGGCAGTGTATGCACACGGCCGTCAGCATCGCGCACCAGCAAATCGATAAAGTAGCGGTAATTCGCACCCCACACCCAGAAGTCCATCTGGGTAACCGTACCGATGAGCGGCACTTCATACGGTGCGCCGTCCTTTGCCGGATAGATTTCAAACCAGTTGTCCCCTTTCCGATTGAATGCAATCTGCACGCCGTACACTTTCGGATCGGGGTCGCCGTCACGGCGGAGCACCCGGAGCGATGCCGGTATGCCATCGAACATACCCGTTTTGGGATACCCTTCCGCCACATATCGGCTGGCACGCACCGTCCAGGTCCATTCCTGTTCAGTGTCAAAATTGTCTACAATGAATGTTTCTACGCTCCTGCGGTTCGGCTGGCTGAATACCGGCACACATCCTACCATCGCCACGAGAACCGACAGAAAGAGTTTACAGCCCTTCTTCATGAAAATCTCCTTGCAATTTTACCGTGCCCGCCACCGGACACACTGCCGTTTTCATTATCGGCATCACTTAAAAAAAAGATTAAGCGGTATGTTATTATATTTCCTCTGGCACCCTTTGTCAAACCGTTTTGAGCGTTTCCCGCAGTTTTTTTACCTTATTTTTAGGAGATAAAAGAGAGAGCGCGTCATTCGGTGCAGACAGAAAAGGTGCTGCCCGTTCTCTGCTGTAAAAGCACATTTGACACGGAACACAAAAATGAAGTACTTTTTACCGGGGAACGCGGCGCCATGTCTCGCACGACACACACACAAGCTATCGTTTTTTCGCTCAAGCCGCTCGGAGAAAACAACAGTTCGGTACGGCTCATCACCGCCACCGACGGGCTCATCTTTGCAACGCTGTACGGCGGCCCGAAGAGCAGGCTCCGGCCGTTCGTCTCTCCGTGGAATTCAGGAACGCTGTATCTATACGTAAACGGGCGGACGGGCACGCGGAAGATAACCGATTTTGACGTCAAAAGCTATCATTTGTCGTTCCGGAGCAGCTTGTACAAAACCTACGCCGCCTCGCTCGCAGCAGAACTCGTTTTACAGACAAACTGCGCCGGAAACGCACCGGGCTGTTTCCCGCTCGTGAGCGGCTTTTTAGACGGGCTCGACAGCGTTTCTGTGGAACAGGCGCGAACCGGATTGCTGCGCTTTCTCTGGCGGTACCTTGCGCTGCTCGGCGTACGCCCGGATGCCGCCTGCTGCGCCTCCTGTGGCAAACCGTTTCCCTCTGGCGCTTCCGGTGGAATTCGGGTATCATTGGCGGATGGTTTTCTGTGCGCCGCCTGTGCCAGTTCGTTTCACGCACACGACAGCACGATGCGCGCCGTGCCGGAAACGGTGATACGATATCTTGCAGCGATATCGCACTGTGCACCAGCGGCGGCGCGCGCTGTTCCGATTGACGCAGACACAGAACGGCACGTACGGGCGCTGCTGTTTTTTTTGACGGAACAGGCGGTCGGGAAGCCACTGAAAACGCTCACGCTCAGCGGAGGTATACTATGAGGGCAACGGATATCATTGTAAAAAAACGCGGTACACACACGACTGGTGCGGAGCCTCCCCGTGCCCCTGCGGGAAACACAACGCTGACTAAGGACGAAATCTCCTTTTTAATCAACGGGTATGTGTCCGGCGAGATTCCCGACTACCAGATGGCGGCGTGGCTCATGGCGGTCTATTTCAACGGCATGACGTTCGAGGAAACCGGCGCACTGACTGAATGCATGCTGCATTCCGGAGACACCATCACGCTGACCGGTTATGACGGCCTTCGCGGTCCCTTTGTTGACAAGCACTCTACCGGCGGCGTTGGAGACAAAATATCACTCATCCTTGCGCCGATGGTCGCGTCCTGTGGCGTCTGTGTCCCGATGATGAGCGGCCGAGCGCTCGGCCACACGGGCGGTACGCTTGACAAATTGGAATCGATCGACGGATACACGGTGAATCTGACGCCGGATACGTTCCGCACGCTCATCGCCCGGACAGGATTTGCGATGACGGGACAGTCAAAAGAAATCGTTCCCGCTGACCGCCTGCTCTATGCGCTCCGCGACGTGACGGGAACAGTAGAATCGGTACCGCTCATCACGGCGAGCATCCTGTCAAAAAAGGTCGCCGAAGGAGCGGACGCCCTGGTGTTTGACGTAAAGTTCGGCTCCGGCGCTTTTATGAAATCGGTTTTTGCTGCGCGGCAGCTTGCGTCATCGCTCGTTAAAACGGCGTACGCACTCGGCAAAAAAGCGACCGCGGTGCTGACAGACATGAGCGCGCCCCTTGGAAACACGGTGGGAAATTTCCTTGAAATTGAAGAGACACTCGACTGCCTTGAAGGACACGGGCCAGCTGACGTAATGGAAGAGACATACGTACTCGGCGCTGAAATGTTGCTCCTTGCCGGCGCGGCAGCTGATTTTGACACCGCCCGGAACACCTGTGAAAAAGCGATCGTAAACGGCGACGCGCTGGAACGCTTTATGCGGAACGTGCGCGACCAGGGGGGGGATACTGACACGTTGCTCCAGCAACGCGGAAAGCGGCGCAGCCCGCATCACTGTACGCTCACAGCAGAGCGAGATGGATACATCGCGATTGATTCCTATCTGACTGGCATGGCGGGCGTTGACCTTGGCGTCGGCAGAAATAAGACGACGGATGCAGTGTGTGCAGAGGCAGGCATCCTGCTCCACACGCACACCGGTAGCCGCGTCACCGCGGGGGAGCCGATAATGGAACTGTACGGCAAAGACGCAGACTGCCTTACTCCGGCACGGACGCGGCTGTTATCTGCCATCACATACCATGCCGAACCGCCAGAAACAGAACCGCTCATTTTGGAGACCATTCGGGAATGATGGCAGCAGGCGCTCAAAACAGCGTGCTGCTGTGCACAATTCATACGATGCCACCGCAGAAAATTTTTAAACGAGGACACGAACGGTGAAACCATGGACAAAAAAACATATCGCTCCGGAACACGTGCGGTCGCTCCAGCACACATACGGTCTCGATGCACTGACAGCGTCGATTTTTGTGCGCCGCGGTATCACGAAAGGATCTGAATTGGTGTACTACCTTGAAAACGATCTCCGCTATACGCACAATCCATTTCTCTTTGCTGCGATGGAAGATGCTGTCGACCGCATCACCGACGCGCTTGAAGAAGGCGAAAAAATACTCATCTTTGGAGACAGCGATGTTGACGGCGTGTCAAGCACGGCGATTTTATACACATACTTAAAAAATGCCGGTGCCGACGTACGGTGCCGGATTCCAACTGGCAACGACGGCTACGGACTTTCAATCGCTGCGGTGGACGATTTTGCACGTGACTACGGCTCGCTCATCATCACTGTTGACTGCGGCATTTCAAATGTGCAGGAAATTGCACACGCAGCAGAGCAGGGGATCGACGTCATCGTTGTCGATCATCACAATCCACCTGCTGTACTTCCCACTCCGGCAGTCATCATCGACCCGAAACTGCCCGATTCAGGCTATCCGTTTGACGGCATTTCCGGTGCCGCGCTCGCCTATAAACTCGTAACGGCGCTCCGCTTCAGCACGACGAGTCTCTATAAACAGGACATTTGCTTGCTCACGGCAGATGAACAGACCGGTACGTTCACCGTACAGTGCCGAAAACTGCGGAACCTGTTGGAAAAAGACGCACTGACACTCACATTTTCCGCACCGTCATCTGTTGCAAAAACGCCCCTCGCGGAATTTCTTTCTGGACAGCAGATTTTTGTCTGGGATGAACGCGCCACAAAAACAGTGCTTGCGAACATTTTTGGCCGCGGTGTTGAATTCAACGTTGCCGATATACGCCCGTCGATTGCCACCATCACGCCGCAGCTGGCACAGAAACCGCTTATGGATATTCTGGCGTCTTCACATGCGGTACGCTATCAGACGGAGCCTGCCGGATCTATCGACGCACTGACGAGTATATTCGTGGCAACCGCATGGCAGCAGCTGACGGCGAAATCGCCTGACACCGTGAAAACGCACCGCGACGAACTTGAACTGGTAACGCTCGCTGCAATTGCAGACATCATGCCGCTCACAGACGAAAACCGCATACTGGTGCGCGCGGGGCTTTCGGCGTTCAACAGCGGACACCGCTGTCCGGGACTGATGGAACTGTTCGCGCTTCTCCGCATGAACGGCGCACCGGTCAGCGCCAAAGATTTATCGTGGTCAGTCATTCCGGCGCTCAACGCTGCGGGACGCATGGGAACGGCGGATGTAGCGCTCACCTTATTGACGGCAGACGATGCAGCAACGCGCGAGCGCTGTGCGGCAGAAATCATTTCGCTCAATGAAAAACGAAAAGCACTCGTTTCACAGGCGTTGACGGCAACCAGCGCACAGGCAGCGAAACGCTTCACGGCATATAACCAAAAACTCTGCATGGTGATCGACGAGTCCATCAACAAAGGCATAACGGGCATCGTGGCATCCCGGCTCATGAACGCGTACACCGTACCGGCGATCGCTGTGACGGTCGAAGGCGGCGTTGCAACCGGTTCTCTGCGGAGCTGCCGGTCGTTCAAGGCGACAGCGTTCTTAAGCCGCTTTGGCGATTTTTTTATAAACTACGGTGGACACGACGCCGCTGCCGGGTTCAGCTTTGCCGCAGAAAAGCTCGACGAATTTGAAACGCTCATCGCACGGTTTGTGCCGGACATTCATCTCAGCGACACTGACGACGTACTCACCGTCGATGCAGAGCTCCCGGCACGCTATCTGACGCCGGACGTATTAAAAACCGTCGACCTATTTGAACCGTTCGGCGCGGGAAGTCCCCCCCTCCTCTTTGTCAGCCACGCGCTCCCCGTTGTAGCGGCAACGATTGTCGGAAAGACAGAACCGCGTCACCTCAAATTGACGCTCGACGCCGGGCGCTACAAATTTCCCGCACTCTACTGGCGCAATGCAGAACGATTGAATCGCGATTTTCAAATTGGAGATACTGTTGACGTGCTCTATTCCATTGAACGAAATAGTTTTAATGGAACGGTCACACCGCAGCTAGTCGTATCCGACATAGAAAAAACAAAACCGGTATAAGGAGACGTGACATGTTCGTGTCGTCATGCAGTGTGTGCAGTAAGCTGCCATCTCCGTCATACGCCGCGGAATTGCGCTGTAAGCGTTCCGCGCAGGGGAAATGCCCTGTTTTTTAAGGAGTGAAATTATGAAACTTCGTGCAGCCGCCATCGTGTGGCATCTGGTCATCATGCTCGCGCTAACCGTGCCACTGTGTGCGGAGACGGCCGTATATGAAGACGACGAATTCTCGCTGATAGCCGATTACTACGCACGCGCATATCCGGGAGACGCAGCATTTGTGCGGTTGACGTTAAAGGCGACGCGCCGATCCCGTGCTGGACAAGAGACGAACGCGGTACTTGAACTCTACCGTAATGAAAAGAAAATTGACAGCGCACGGTTTTTCAACTCACAAAGCAGGGCGCGGCGAAATGGACAGGAAGAACTGGTGGCAGGCATTCCGCTCTCAACGTATTTAAAAAGCAGCGACCGATATACGCTGTCCATTGTGTATACTGTTGCTGGAGAGATGAAAACGTTCTCGCTGCCGTTCGCAATCATCGACAAAAAATTTGTTGAAGAATCCATTCCGCTCAATGAAACGAACACCGCCATTCGTACCGACACTTCGACAAAACGCATGGAGCAGATCGACCGACTAAACGCAGTGCTCGGTACAATAAACGAGAACACGGTCTATACGCTTGAGCCATTTATAACACCAGTGGCCGCAGACACGCGCCGTTCGTCGCTGTTCGGCGACCGCCGCATCTACGTCTACTCGTCGGGAAAAACGGCGACATCGCTGCACTATGGCATCGACTACGCTGTACCGACGGGTACGGTCGTTTCGGCATGCGGGCAGGGACGCGTTGTACTTGCAGAAAACCGGATAACGACCGGCTGGTCAGTAGTCATCGAACATGCGCCAGGACTGTACAGTCTGTACTATCACCTGAGTTCACTCTCTGTGGAAGAAGGCAAACTGGTCAAACCCGGTGAACAGATCGGGCTCTCTGGTGCCACCGGTCTTGCAACTGGACCGCACCTGCACTGGGAAATACGGCTCAACATGGCAGCTGTGTCTCCGGACTATTTTACCGGCGCATATATTCCCACGGGCAACTGAACGCAGCCACGCTGCGCGGCGGTATTTCCCTGCGACGTACCGCTGTCCGTCCGCAGTCTCTCCATCACAAAAATACTGTATCCATGTACCCATAAAGTCATGTTTGTCGTAACGTGCAGCAGCTGCCGTGTGCTGGATGGTAAAAACCAGCGCAAACCGTGCCGCCGCGCCACAAACGGAGCGGCATTTCATTGTATGGTGGCAAGTGTCAGAGCGCCGTCGGTTCCAGTGGTGATGACGTAATACTCGCCCGTCTGACAGCGGGAAAGGTCAACCGTATATCGATGCGAGAATCCCCGGATGTATTCAGAGAGTGGATTGAGCGCAAACCGGGCGAGCGTATAGGCGTCACGCTGACTTTTGACCGGCGCGGGAGCGCCCAGCAAACGACAACGTCCCTCTTCTAGATAGTAGGAGGCAATATCCGTACCGCCATGATGGAGCACTCGACGTCGGGTGGATACGGTATGCCGGCCGTATATTGTATGTGGGAAAAGCATTTTTTTTCCTGAAAACTCTGCACTGACAAAATCAACCGAAAGCGACGAGCCGCGCCACGAACGCTCTATGGTAACACATTCGTTTCCCGCAGTATCGAGCACGGTGACCGTCGCACTGACCGTCTCTTCCGCTCCTTTGCCGCTGGTCCCGTAGATGAGCAGTCGCATCACCGGATAGTGCAAAACAGTAGGGAGCCGTTCCGCCGCGGCGAAACATCGAATAAACGACGTCATATACACAAAGAAAAAAATCAATACAACCGAAAAGATGACGTTGAATACGACGGCGGGTACCGATGCGACTGGCTGTTTCATGGATGTACCAGAGCAAGGAATTCCGTTTCGGTGATAACCGGCACACCGAGCTTCGCCGCCTTGACATTTTTTGACGAACCGCTCGTCGTGTCATTCGTTACCAGGTATGACAATCCCGCCGACACCGTCGACTTTACGGTTCCCCCCTGATCTTTGACAAGCTGCTCCGCAGCAGACCGCTTCATCGTCTTGAGCTCTCCCGTAAAACAGAACGACGTACCGGAAAGCACACCGCGCGTGGAAGCAAACAGCGTTATCGTCGTCTCCGCGAGTGCACGCATCTCCAGAGCGTTTTCCCGTAATCCTTCGACCGCAGTGTGCGCCATAATAGCTGCAAACCCATAGACAGCGGCGAACTGTTCCTCCGTCGCTGTCAGCAGTTTTTCAAGCGTGTCATAGCCGGCCGCAATGAGTTTTTCCACGGTCGTCTCACCGATTCCTTCAATATCGAATCCAGCGACAAATGCAGCGAGCCCCATGGCGCGATGCGACTGGATTGAACGGATAACCTTTTCCGCACCGAGCGATTTTTTATCTGCCGCCCGGCTCTCCTCGCTTAAAAAAAACGGCACAACATCCGTCACGGTCAACGCATAGATGTCGCTCACCGATGACAGCTTTCCAGCATTGAACAGCGACGTAACGAGCGTTTCCCCGAAATCGCGGATATCGACAACGCGCACCCATTTTAAAAGCCGGTGAAGCACGCGCTTGGGACACGACACATTCGGACAGTACAGACGGGAACCGTCATCGACCAGCTGCGTACCGCACCGTTCACACGTGGTTGGAAACGAAACGGGAACGAGGGCGCTTCCATCGTCAGGAACGACGCTCTCAATCTTTGGGATGATGTCGCCGCGTTTCACTACGATAACGGTGCTCCCCACGGAGACACCGAGCGCGCGCATCGTATCGGGATTCGCAAGGCTTGCACGCTGCACGATCGTTCCCGCAAGCTCCACGGGATCGAACACGGCGACCGGCGTGTAAGTTGCACCGCTCGTACTCCATTCAACCGCACGGATGACGGTGACCGCTTCTTCTAAACTGAACTTAAACGCGATCTGTCGGTCGGGACGTGCGCGGAGCGTATCCTCGTGGTTGATCGCGCGCTCCTTGACGACAAGTCCGTCGATGTCGTACGGGAGCGACGGACGCCGCTCTATCGTTTCCGCGCGGCAGGTGATAACAGCTTCAACTGACGGACAGACGATGAGCGGCACAACTGTGAATCCGCAGGAAGAAAGCCATGCAATTTTTTCAACCTCGTCGGCAAACGGCTGCGTTCCGACTGTCGCCCACGCATCGTACACGATGAGCTCAAGGTCTTCACTGCCCGTCCCGTCTTTCCGGCGCATAATTCCGTTCGCCGCATTCCGGCAGTTCGCCTTATGCACGTATTTTTCTCTGTGCATGGCGCGCGTCATAATGACTTCGCCACGAATACCGCCGGTAAAGGCAACGTGTTCACCGTCGTGACGGTGCATGCTCGATATGACGCCGCGCATTCGGCAGGCGTTTGCCGTGATGTCATCCCCAGTTTCGCCGTCGCCGCGCGTCACCGCGTGAACGAGTACACCATCTTGATATTGGAGCTCAAGCGATGCGCCGTCAAGTTTATATTCCACCAAATATTCGTCATAGACATGCTTCGCTGCCCACGCACGAAACTGTTCAGGGTCAGCCGCTTTTTCCTGACTTCCCATTGGCATGACGTGTCGCACTTTTTTAAACGTCCCCGAATCAGCACCGACGGTGTGCAAAAGTCCGTTCGCTGGATCGAGGGCAGCGAGCTCATCCCACAGAGCATCAAATGCGTTATCGGAAATTTCCGCCTCGCCGTTGTAATAGCTTTTTTGATAACGTGTTATCAATGAAACCAATACAGCGATGCGCGCTGATGTATGTTCTTCTGCGGCGTCAGCGCTCCAAACAGATTTCCCGCTGCCCTTTGTTTTCTCCATAACTCCCCCGTCATCAGCACCATTCGCCAACAGTCGATACAACATACTGCCAGTGAACGGACGGCAATGAACAAACCCCGATGCAGAGCGTTCAGGGTATCGTTCGTTCTCATATGGTATCGCAGTCGGGTACATCCCCTTATGTCGACGCACGCGTCGGGGGTATGCACTCTCGCACGAATCAAGCCCTCCATGATTGCAGACACGCCGTTCTCGCCACACCGAAAAGAAAAGCGGCACGCGCTCCGTTGCCCAAATCATCCGTCCGTTCGGACAAAAAACAATTCACAGCTGGCTCGTCCAGCGCGGATACCCTTTCGCTCAAAATTCGTTTCCGACCGCCACGGTTGCCGGGGGGCAAATCCTGTGTACGCATTCACCAGCCCGGCCGTCTGCTCGAGCACCGAGCGTGCATCCTCCGCATACTCACGCCAATCAGTGACGACATACAGATACCCCCCCACCGCAAGCTTTTGTGCAATGAGCGCTGTATGTGCGCGCTGGATAAGCCGCCGCTTGTGGTGACGTTTTTTCGGCCATGGGTCGGGAAAAAAAATATGACACGCCGCGAGTGAACCATCTGGGATCATGTCCCGCAGGACAACGACTGCATCGTGTTCTATGATGCGCACATTGGTAAGCGCCCGTGATTGGATAAGACCGAGCAGCCTCCCCACCCCCGGCTTGTGCACTTCAATACCGATATAATTTTTATCCGGATTGTCTGCCGCAATGTGAGCGGTTACAGTGCCCATGCCGAAGCCAATTTCAACGGTAACGGGTGCGTCATTGCCAAATATCGCACGAAAATCACACTGCTCCAAAACATACGGCAAACACCACGTCGCTTTGAGCGCCGCGTAGTTCCGCCGCTGTGCCTCCGTCATGCGCCCCGTACGGAGCACATACGTTTTTATCGCACCGTATGACATTCCGTTTTCTTCCATCGACATCACTCCGCTCCAGCAATGTCCGTCCGCAGCACAGGAGGCAGCACACACACAAATGATTCCGCCGTATCAACATAGCAGGTGCGGTAGCGCGTTGCATCGGGAATCGCCGCAAAGAGCGCAGTGTCATCTTCCCACGATGTTTGACGTTCGCCGTAATAGACAAGAATATCGGTATCAGAGAAAGCGGCGACGTATTCGTTCGTCCGGCCGGCGAGTACCGGCAGAACAGCGTCCACATCCGCAGTCAAAAGCGCAGCGGGATATGACACGAAAAACGTCCCGGTTTCCGTCCGGCCGGCAGCATCGGTATACTGCACGTCATACAGTCCCTGTGGAACAGCCTGCACGTCGGGACACGCAAAATTCGTACAGCCAACCCACTGATGCCCCCCGTTTGTAAATAGCAGCGGCTCACTTCCCGTCCATTCATAGCGTTGCTGTCTGCTGACAACACGGAGCCACTGGGTGCGGCGGATATCGCTGTGCATATCGACAAACACCGCCAGACGCGTGTGTGGCAGTTCTGCTACATCGTTATATTCAAACACGACGATACCAGAAGCCGTCCCGACTGCGGGGATAGATTCAGCACAGCCGATAAAGGCCGCGACACCAGCTGCCGCTATCAACAAAAAAAAGGAACGCATAGTAAAAAACACGCAGCAATTATTATATATAAATCGCCGATAAATTGCAAATAAACAGAGACGGGTGCCCTATGAAAACTGCTTTTCCGGCAGGCCGGGTGTTCCGAACCGGTTATGATCCGAAGACGAGCGGCGAGGCTGGACGGCACCGCTTTGAGCTTGTATAATCACACGCGTTCTTTGTATAATCTTTAATATAATGGATGTGTTCCGCGCCGCTGCCATTGCGGCTGTGCTGCTGTTGGTCGTCCCGTCCGCCGCTCCTGCCGATGAAACACTGCACGGCAGACGCCTTTCAGACAGTATTTTTGCATTGCTCCAGAGTGCCGGGGTGTCTCCAGAAAAACAAGATGTGGTGGAATCCGGCTCGAACCGCTTTCCCTATAATATCACCGTTACGTTTGCTACTGCCGAAACATCACCGCAGTCATCCGGGGAACGCACCACGCTCATCATGGCGTTTGCTCAGGAAGAGGCCGACACACACCGCGCCATGGTAACACGATTCCTTGAAGCCGTCTCCCGCACACCGCTTCGCTCCGAGCTCGTACTGCTGTTTTCTGTGGGAAATGAACCGAACGGCGCTAGAGTACGGTACGCCGTTTCAGGAACAGCGGTTTTTGCTGCGCGGCAGAGCGATCCCGACAGCGCAGCCAGCATCTGTGTATCATTTGCTGAGACGGCCTCAGCATACATCAATCCGTGGGGAGAAAACGATGCAAGCCCGCCGCAGCTCATCGCCCAGTTGGGAAAAGCGTTCTCTGACTGCGGCGTCCCCTTTCGTATCAACGGCGGTATCGGCGGCATATTCCGCCGCGTGGGAACCGGAGCGGCAGCAGAACGGCTCTCTGCCTTTTTGCAAGCAGGTATACCGGGTGCCGGAATCATCATCGGAACAGCAGTGGCGGACGAAACCGCTGCTGATCTGCTGATGGCATGCACCGCCCGGTATGACGGCAGCAGTCTGATACAGTGGGAGCGGCACTACGTGCCCGTGCAAATCGGTAACAGGTTCTTCTTCATAGGCGAGCGATGTACCATCATATGTTTTATCATCGTCACCGCTATTGCCCTTGCCGTACTCGTCAGCAATGGAGCGGCAGTTCGTTCAGTGTGGGCATCCGCTCCGGGCACTGGCGCACAGTTCCTCGGCGTACTGTTCGCGACGTACAGCGTCTCTTTCTGTATCTTTGAAACCAGTCAGCTGATTGTCGGCATCGTACAGCATTGCGCGCTCCTTTTCCCCCCTGTCCTGTTCACACTCAAAATCGCAGCGGCGTTTATCACCCACCTGCTTGCATATAACGGCACCCTGCATATGAAATGGCATTTCGTGGAGCCCTATTGGTGGCACGTATTGATAGCGGCCGTCAGCGTCACCGTCTTGCTGTCTATCTTCATCGACATTACGCTGTTCTTTGTATTCGCCATTGAGTGCTGCGTCGTTATCCTGTTGCGCACTGTACGGCACCCTGCGGCACTGATCATACAGTTTTTCCTGATACTGATTCCGATCGCACCGTTCGTGTGGCACAGCGTATCGGTTACCGATTCCCCGATGCTCCGCACAATGCTCTCTCCGCAGCCGCTAGGGAATGCGCTGCTGACCGTGCTGCTTCTGCCGCTCTACCTACAGTGGTTCCGCATCAGTTCATCGCTTCGTGTCCATTGGAACCGTGAACACACTCCGGCACACCGGTACTGTTTCCGAGTCCCGTTCGAGATCGCCGTATTAGTATCTGGCGTACTTTTGGCAGCCGTTGGCGGTGCCGTCCTGTACCGCGCAGTACCGCACTCCGCTGCTGCATCATCAGTTGTCGTTGTTTCAGACGGATATCCGCAAATCTCAGTTGAAGAACGGACAGCGTTTCAGGAAACCATTCGTACCGTATCGATCGATTTAGGCGCTGACGCCGCATGGTGTGACGTGCACATTACTGGAACAACAATGGTTCCTATCGTGCATTCCGAAAATGAATATAGCAACGATTCTGCACAGAACACCAGCGCATTCATCATTCCGTCATGGCCGCCGGAAACTATGGTATTCCGCTATATCCCCAACGGCAGTGAACCGGCAGATATCACTGTGACCGCCCGGTATACAGCGGACAATCGCTGGACAGAGCGCACTGCGCACTACACGATACTACCGGAATCGCAGGAAATGCGCTGACATGCCATATACAACTTGTTTTCTGCACGTCGATCTGGATGCGTTCTATGCTTCCGTTGAACAGCTTGACAACCCGGACTATCGCGGAAAACCAGTCATCGTCGGCGGTCTGCCGGAAGAGCCGCGCAGTGTGGTTTCAACTGCCTCGTATGAAGCGCGTGCGTTTGGCATCCATTCCGCCATGCCAACAAAAGAAGCGTACCGCCGATGTCCACAGGGAATTTTTGTACGTGGGCGCATGGCGCGGTATCTTGAGCTTTCGAAAATCATCATGGATATATGTACGACGTTTTCCCCGCACGTTGAGCAGCTCTCTATCGATGAAGCGTTCATCGATTTGACGGGAACCGAACGGCTGTTCGGAAACCAGAAGGACACGGCGCTCAAAATCAAACGCATCGTGCGGGAACAAACTGGCCTGACTGTATCCATCGGGATCGCTTCAAATCGGTACCTGGCAAAAATCGCCTCCGGTATCGACAAACCAGATGGCCTGACAGTAATACCCCCGGGGGGTGAAGAATCCTGCATACATTCCCTTCCCATCGAGTCACTCTGGGGAATCGGAAGTAAGACGCGGAAAAAAATATACGACGCCGGCTTATACACAACTCAAGATATTTACAATCAAAGCTGCGAAACCCTCTGTGCGCTGTTCGGAACAGCAACGGGTAATTTTCTGTATGCAACCGTCCGCGGGCAGGACAACGGCGCATTCAGCACCGCGGCAAAATCGCATTCGGTCAGCGCCGAGCGCACGTTCAGTACTGACATCACCGACTGCTACACGGCGGAAACGGTTTTGCTCGAACTTTCCGAAATCGTCATGTTTCGCCTGCTCCGTGAACACCAGTGCGGCCGAACCGTCATCGTCAAGCTGCGCTACGACGACTTCACGACGACGACCATGCAGGATTCAAGCGGAACGGTCGCAGCATCCACCGCCTTATTTCAGCGCGCGTGCCGACTATTTGAAACGCACTATCAGAGTGGCCGCGGCATTCGGCTGCTCGGCGTAGCAGTCGGCACCATCGGCGCGGACACGGCAGCGCAGCAGGAACTGTTTCCCGATGAACGCACGCAAAAACAACAAGCGGTAGAGCACGCCATACTCTCGCTCGAACACAAACATCCCGACATAAAAATCAGCAAAGCGCGCCTTTTAAAAAACAAACGGCTGCTCATAGTCGCCTTTTGCATACATTGCCTTATGAATCCGCCCGCTGTATCCGCCGCAGAGGAGCGAACCGCCACCGGCGCCGGCACGATTGTCACCGGAACAACTGCATCAGATGCACCTGTCATCTCCCCTGACGCACTGTTCAACTACACGCGTGCACAGCACACCATTGCATTGCGCATTCACGGCTACTGGCAAGCAGAACTGTTTCAAAACACAACCGCCACCGTCGGCTATGGAACGCCGTTTTCGCTTTCTTTCGGGGTGCCGGTTTTTCAGCAAAAAATCGATCTGACCGCTTCTTTCCTGCTCAATGACCGGCTGTTTGTTGACGCATCATTTGCTGACGAGTTCCGCAAAAACACAATCGCTCTCGGCTACCGTAGCCCGGGAATGCTGCGTGAGATTCGCATCGCAAACCGGGGAGTCCTGTTTCCCACTGGCTATTCAGTCGATCTATTCGACCGCTCCATCGGCGGAGGAGACAATCAAGCACCGGGAATCAGTGTACGCTTTGAAGATCCGGTACACAACCGCTGGCACGCCGATGCCGTTATCCGCTACGATATGACGACACAACGCAGCGCAACTTTTTATGGTGCGCACAGCGTCGACGAACGGCTCATTCCGCTTTCGTCATACATAACGGGGAGGCAATTCGTCATCCCGTCGGCAGCGGCCGTTGCCGCGATACAGCACGTCTACGTTGAATCACCACAGGGAACACATACAGACGGCAGCGGCCGCACCTACCGCGAGCTTTCTTCCGATGACTACCTGATCTATCCGACACGCGGTGAGCTCGTGATCGCACGCGGTGCTGGTACGGCGCGCACCGGCGGAAAACTGCCGCAAATCATCGTCACGTTTTCAGACGCAATAACGACCGCAACGCTCATGGCCGCGATTGGGTCGTACGGAACGTCGGGTACATTCCTCGGCGACATACAGGAATTTTTCAATACCAATAAAGAAGACTGGGAAAAATTACGCGTGGAACAGTATTCATTCGCCCGTACTGCTGCCGATTTTTTTACCACGATAAACGGAGACGACGCGCTCATCCTTCAGTCGCCGGCAGGATTCTCCCCGTTTGCGGTATCGGCACGGTACGATATGGGAACGACAGGGATGACCGTAGACAGCACGGTTATCTCACAGAGTACGAAAACCGTTTCACAGCACTATGCCACCACACCTATCGACAGTGAATCTTTTTTTTCTGCAAGCGCAGTACTGAGCGATAGCCACCAGTACGTCGACATCGTCAATGCGAATGCCTCGCTCAATCCGTCAAGTGGCGGCTGGCTGCCACCGGCGCGGCGTTTCCCGTGCGCAGACCGGCTGCCCGAAATCTATCTCGGGGGGGAAGCGTCGATTGACACGGTACTGTCGCTAAAAACCATGCGCCAGGTAAGCCGCTACGACATCGGCACTGACGCGGCGGCGGGTTCGGTGCGTGTCTACCGGAACGGCGTGCGTGAACTGGATGCATCGTATGATGCACATTCAGGAACGGTTTCGCTTGCCAGTGCCGTGCACGACACAGACACCATCTCCATCACATGGAACGAAGATGCTGCTGCTTCCCGTTCAGGAGCAGTCGCAGCAGCAGTGGGATTTTTCTACCAGTTCACCCCCGCTCTCTCGTCAAACATGGCACTCACCACACTGTGGCCGCTTGCGCCAAATCGTTCGTTCAGCGACAGCACGCACGACAGCCGCGGCTTCGTGACGTTTGCAGGGGGGGTACAGTACGCGAATACTCCTGACGCCGCGCAAGAGCGGCACCTGATCTCTGTGACCGACGCGCTCGCCGTTTCACTTGAATCCCGGAACACGACCGGCACCTACCGCGTGCTCGGCATGGACACGCACATTCCCAGCACCACGTACCTCGGACAGACCGCAGGCCACGATGTCGACCGTTTGCTGGAGCTCACAAAACGAGATGATTCATCTGTCGCCTTGGCGGGAGCAAACAAAGGGCAGCGAGATGAAGGACGCACCGACGACAATTTTTCCGGATACGTCGTCCCGTTCTCGTGGCATTTTGACGGCACTGCAAACGAATGGGCGGCGGCACAGGTTGTGCTCGCTGACGGCGGCCAGCTGACGGCGGCAACCGAATTCAGCATCGCGCTGAAATTACCCGGAACGCTCGATCCCGGTACCGATGTATACGTTCAGCTCGGCGTTGACGCAACGGGGCAAACGACAGACGAAACGGCGGGCAGCATCCCGACGTGGAATATCACTGACACGTCCGATGTTCGCATGCGGCTCGACCGGATGCACATAGGAACGCAGACCGTCACCATCGCGGTTACCGATCGTGACCGAGCACACCTGACCGGAAATCACGACCTCCGCCTCATTGTGGTGAATCGTAGCGGCACGGTGTCATCAGGAGCAATCATCGTTGGTCCGTATGAAATAAAGACGAAGCCGCTTTTTCTATCGCACGACACAGCGTACACGGTGACCACCCCGCTCCACGCTGACCCATCGGTTCCCGGCGCTGGACAGTTCAATACCGGCACGAATTACGTGCAAGCCGTTTTCTGGAATACAGAAGAACCGAGCGTCTCTCATCCCGTCATCATCGCGGCACAGTATTTCCCCGAAGTTGACATCGCTTTGTACGAATCGATTTCACTCCGGTTCAAGTACGCCCCCGGTACCGATACAGCCACTGTCGTTTCGCTGGACAGTTTCCCGCTCCTGACTTGTACGCTTGATGCTGACGCAGAACGCATCGATGAGGAGGGAAAATATGCCGTACGCGCATCCATCGATAAAAGCGACTTTCCCGATGACAGCGCATGGCATACGTTGCAGATAGAGTTGCATACGGGAGTCATTACCATCGATGGCAACGAAATCGCTTCTCGCGCCACCGTGAACACAGAAACTCTGCCGTCGCGACTGAGGCTCGCCGTCAACACCGCTCCGGACGGTACCATCGCCTATAAACGCGGTGGATTTTATTTTGACGAACTCATCCTTTCGGGGGCGCGACCGTCGGTAAGTTTAGAGCACGTCACCAGAGCGTCATACACGTATGACGGTGTGCTCGCCCAGAAAGGAAATTTCCCGCTCGTTGAAGATGTATCCGTAAGCGCCACAGTAACGGAACGCGGTGCTATCGCGACCGCAACCGGTGCCGTGGACGGCACGGTGACGGCGACTGCACAAGCGGCGGCAACGTTCATGATGGTACGGTTTGCCATCGACGGCGCGTTTTCAAGCCGCGAACCTGCTGTCTTGACTACCGCTGGACACCGCATCGAAACGACTGCACCGCTGTTTAAAATGCTCTCCTTTTCAGAACAATATCGGTACAGCCGCACAACTACTGCCCTTGAAAAAAAATCCAGCGCGACACTTTCTTTTAACCGCTTCTCTGTACCGCTCACCCTGTACGGCACGACCGTCGCTACAGAAAATCTCGGACAGTTCAAACAGAACACCGACTTCGGGATGACGCTCGCACTCGGAGACTATGCGTGGCACACGACGCTCACCGCAAAAATAAACACCGCCCAACGAATCGCGGCGCGTACCGCAGGGTATTCCCCTTCCAATAAACACTATTTCTCCGGTTGGTATGAAAGCACTGCGCTGTCGTTTTCTCCGGGAGATGAACGCGCCGCGTTTCGCACAGTCGGCGGCACTATCAGCATACGCACAGCGGTACCGGTTGCTGCATTCACTCCTGCCGTTACATTCACGGCGAACGGCACCTATGCTGCCGGCCAATCGGTGTTATTCACAGATCAAAGCGCAGTCACCGTATCGCTGCCGTTCAAGATATGGCGGCAGACGTTTTCAATCGATTGGAAAAAAACCGGTGGCGGCGGCGCTGTCGTACCGCAGGGGGGGAACTACACAGACGATGCAACACGGCTCGCCGCTGCCATACGGCGGCGTCCGTGGTTTTTTACCGCATTTCCCTTCTATGACTTAATCAGCGCAAAACTCGCCGCCGCTGTATTGTCCGCCACCGATGGAGACACTGGCGAAAACACCTCGCTTTCGTACAGCACGCTCTATAGCGCGTCATGGCGCCGCCCGCCGGCATCCCCGTTCATCGACTTGTTCGTTCCTTCAGGGATGACGCTCTCTCTTTCCCGTGATATTCGCACCGCACTGACCGTGAGCGACAGCTATCAGCTCAAACTGACAGCGCAGTTTGCCGCGTACGATCTGTTCGGGAGCACTGGTACACGCCCCGTCTTTAAGTGGTACGAACAAGACGAATACATCTCATCGTTTTCTATCGGTATGAAAATTCCGCGGAACGTACCGAAAAACACCTTCTTAACTTTTTCCGGTTACGTGCAGACCAATTTCTATCTGCCCAGCACCGGCGTTTTACAGGGAGGTGCAGAAGCGACTGCCGACACCGAAAAAAACTGGAACACCCGACTGTCGCTCGTGTGGAAACGGACGAGTGCTCTGAATCTGGCCGCCGCGCTCATCGCCGCCCTTTCAAAAAAATACCGCCGGCAGCACACGCTCACCACGCGCACCGATACGTTTGACATCGCGCTTTTAAAAACAGCGACGACATTCTCGCAGTCATACACCGTTTCACATCACGTTGAAGCGCAACTGCTTTCATACTTTTCGGTGACGTACGGCGTCCGCGGAAGCGTCACCGCATACACACATGCCGCTACCGTGATCGGTTTGTCGCTGTCGCTCGGCGGAAAAGCAACGTTTTAGCATCAGTGGAGCGGAGCGAAATAGCCAGTTTCATCGCGACCGCTGCGGTTCATCAGATACGCTTCAATTTCCACCGGTATATACGCTTCGCCGAAATTGGTCTGCAGCGACGACGTATACGAAAACTGATATCGTCCTGACGGCAACGAGAGCGTGTCAGCGATCACTGACGATAAACCTTCCGGACGATACACGTAATATGTCTTTCCCGGAACCGTACGCCTAAGGTAGGCAATCTCTTCCGCCATTGAATAGCGCGCAAGCTGCACCACAGAGAAAGCAATCGCGTTGTTGTTCAGATAGGCCGCGCTGTCGGTCAGACTGTATTCAGCAAACGCATCCTGCGTGACGCCGCCCGCCGTCACATAGATGATCGCGCGCCGCGGCTGTCCGGTCACCAACTCATTTGCTGCAAGCCGGAACGCAATATCCAGCGGCACGGTTGTTGCCACGGGCGTCTTTATCGCTGTCAGCCGGAACTCGCGCGCACTCTCTGGATTTCCCGCAAACTCAAGCGATGGCGTTTTGCCTGCCGCCACGATGCGGAGCGTCCCCTGACCGTTCATACCCACAGCGATTTCACGCACGGCATTTTCCATCTCGGCACGATACCGATCGCTCAAAGCCGAACGGTCGAGGACAATCGTTATATCTGCAACCGTATTGTTCGAGGCAGCGCCGAGTAACAGCTGATTCGCGACCGGCTGTCGGCCTTCGCTGATGTAAAAATTGTTCGCCCCTAGACCGACGACCGGCTGTCGGCGACGATTTTCTATCTGAACGTCAAGAACGACCGTCGGAAACTGTTCTGCGTGTACGCCCACAATCTGCACAGAAAATCCGCCGATGAGCTCCTGTATCCGCGCCATGACGTAGATTTCATTTGCTGTATAGTCTGTCACGAGCACGTTGCCGTTGATATCGGGCACAGCGCTCGTCAGACGCGACGGTGCATTTCCCGTCCGCGCGTTCTCTGCTATCTCTCCGGAGACCGCATCGACAATGAGCACTCGGTTGGAATCGCACACCACCAGCTGTGAATCCCAAACTTTGATCGATTCAGGACGCGACAGCGTACCTGCCGCAACGAGCGCGCGGCGGTAATTTCCCGCCGTATCGAACTCATGGATAGCACCGGTCACATTGTCCGCAACAAAAACAGCCGTATCGATGACGGCAATCCCCGCCGGCCCTTCCAAACCAGAAAAATCGTTGCTGCGGCGCCCGAAACTGAAAAGCCCGCTGCCGTCCGACGCAAACACCGTAACCCGCCGGTTGCCGTAGTCGGTTACCAAGATGTTCCCATTGCCGTCTTCCGCAAGATACTGCGGCCCGACACATTGGCCGACCCCCCGACCGGTAGCACCGATGTACCGTATGAATCGCCCCCCTGCGTCCAGCAGCGAAAGCCGGTCACCCGCACTTTCACTCACCAGCAGATTGCCGTCCCGCAACCGGATAATGTCGAGCGGACGGTCGAATCCGTTCAGCGGACCGCGATTTCGCATCACGACGGTGCCGTTCACATCGATGCGGAGCACTTCATTCGAACCGTATGCTACTGCCCAAAAGCTGCCGTCGCTGTTCGGCAGTACCGCAGTCGGCCCGCTGTATACGAGCACCGCGCCGTTCCGTCCGGGGAAGCTGCCTGCCTCAGTGTACCGCGCCGGCACATCGGGTAAAGAACCAGCGGCACGCAGTTCGCTCACCAGCTCGATTTTATTCTGTAGCAACAGGCCACCGTAGCCGCTCTCAGCCGCCTGCCGCCAATGGGTAAGCGCGGTTCCCTCAAATCCTGCGCGATAATACGCTTTGCCGAGCCAATCAATGATAAGGTTGTCGTCGGGCAAATACGAAAGCGCACGCTCAAACTGTAAGATGGCTTCGTTGAACGCGCCGCGGTAATACGCCTGTACGCCCCGGCGGAATTCTGCCGCCGCCCATCCCTCCTCTGCGCTCCGAAACACGCCGGGCCGTGCAAGCCCCGCGTGTGCGGTGTCGGTGAGCGGTGACTGAGAAACCATATAGGACGCGGCGCAGAGAAAGAATATCGCCAGCAGCCTGCTGCGCATTAGGCACTGTCTCCTGCTTTCTTTACCAGTTCAAGATGGTGAGCGATGACTGCATTCCCGTGCGCGTGTTTCGCCGCCAGCTCCAAATAGTGGCGCGCTTCTTTCATCAATCCCAAATTGTAGTACACCCACCCGAGCGAATCGAGACATGCCGCAGAGCGCGGAGAAGCAGCCACCGCCTTTTTGCAGCAGGTCAGCGCTTTGGTCAAATCGCGTTTTTCACACGCGAGCACGTATCCCATACCGTTGAGCGAAGAAAGGTTGTCGGGATCTGTTTCAAGCGACTTCATATAGTACGACAGGCATTTGTCAGTGTCGTTTTGTTCCCAGGCGACGTATGCAATGGCCGCATATACCGACGCTGTTTTATAGCCGGTCTCGAGGAGTTTATTCAGTTCAAAATCGGCAAGCCGCTTACGTCCCGACAGCGCGTAGATCACCGCGAGCAAAAACCGGCACTGCAGCACGCGCTCAAGTACCGCTCCCGAAGTCACCACCTGCTCAAGATACAAAAGTGCGTCGTCGTAGCGTTCAAGCTGCGCATAACACAGCCCCAGATAATACGCAAGCTCGCCGGTATCGCTGCCGGCATCCGGAGAAAGCGCCAAAAAAAACGCAAGCGCATCTTTATACGCTTTCCGATTGTAGAGCTGAATACCGCTCATCAACGCTGAACTGTCCGCCATATTCCCACCCTGCTATCTGTGTGCGTGCCGCATGGCACGCATCGTTCTATTTTACACTGAAAACGCTGAAACGTCTACTTTTTCTGCCGTGAGCGGACGAGCATACACGCGCGTAATCGCGACTTCCCCGCGCGCACTGATTGCCGCATCGTTGTCCGCGCTGCCGTGTGAAACGGTTTCCCCACCGCGGCAGAACACCTCAAAGACATCCCCCTGCCGAACGATGTCCACCGAATCGCGGTACTCGCGGAACGAAAGCTCGTCCGTACAGACCGCTGCCGTATACGCATCTCGCGCTTGGGCATTGACGTTCACAAAAATTCCTTCGCGCAGTGCGCTGCCGCGTTCACCGCCGCCCGGCAGCGACAAGGCAACGAGCCGCTCCACGTTTGTAGCGGTAAAATCTGCAAGCGCATCAAACGGTGCACCCGGATCATGCGAATCAAGGCTTACGGCAACTCCCGGAACCCCGTACAGCACCGCTTGCCGGGCGGCGGCAGCCGTTCCCGAATAGATGATGTCCGTCCCTAAATTGGCACCTCTATTGATGCCAGAAATCACGGCATCCGGCACAAACGGTAAAAATGTACCGCGCAGCGCCACGATAACGCAATCTGACGGATAACCCGAACAGGAAAAAACACCGGGCGCTTCCGGTTTTACCGTCATTGGCCGCTCAACGACGATGCGGCTCGACGCTGCCGACCGGTTTCGGTCAGGAGCGCAGATGGCGACATCGTGTCCACAGGCTTTGAGTCGCCCGAATAAAATTTGGATACCGTCCGCGTTCCAGCCGTCATCGTTCGTCAAAAGCAGTTTCATCGCGTCTCTCCCGCATGCAGTACAATATGCGCGCCGTCAGCAGGAACAACGTCATAGCACGACGGATGGAAGCCGAAAATACGCTCGTATTCCTCAAGCTTCTTTTTGAACGGCGCCACGTCTCCGTCGCGGACAACTGCATAGAGACACCGGCCGAACCCTTTCCCGGTGATGCGCCCACAGGTAACGGGATTTCTGAGTTCCGCAAGGTTCGGCTCAAGCTCGCCGACGCGTTTTAAAAGCCAATCGATTTCTGGACAGGACAGTTCATAGAGATCGCGCATGCTTTCGTGGCTGTGGTTTACCGCCCGCGAAAATCGGCCGAAATCATGTGTGCGTAGCGCTTGATACGCTTCAAGCACATCGCCGTGCTCCCGCATGATGCACAAAAGCTTTCGCCGCATGTCTTCGCTCACCACCGACAGCACCTCATTGATCTCTGTCGCGCTGTTTTCATACTGCCAGCCGCCCCAGACGCCGTTTTTCTGTTCGCGCAGTTCGCCGAGCAACAGCACGTTCATCGCATCCTGCATGCGCTCTTCGTCCCACACTGAAACTCGCGGAACGCCCGCATCGGTGAGCAGAATCTTTTTTTCGTGAAACGGGAACGGAACAACATCCCAGCGGTTCGTAGCGTGGTCGGTCAAAACAAGACAGCCGCGTTTACCGTAGAGCGCCGTGTACACATCCGCGCGGTAATAGTTCATGTTCAAAAAAACACGATTGCCTTTCTCAATCGCGGCGAGCATCGCCCGTTCACTGCACGATGCACCGAACAGTTCTCGCATCGCAACGGCAACGGCGACTTTAATGGCCGTCGTAATGCCGAATCCCACCGATGGTTGCAGATCACTTGAAACGGTGATGTTCATCCCCCGCACCGGAAAGCCGGTTTCAGCGTAGCCGAAAATAACCGCTTTCACTGCGTTTGCCCAGCGGTCTTCGCGCTTGAATGTGAGCGACGACAAATTTGCGCGCTTTCGCTTTTCCCGCTGCGGAAAATAAAACCGCAAAAGTGAATCCGTCCGCTCTGAAACAGCCACAAAGACAGGCACGGTGATCGCCATCGAGAGCGTCTTGTCTTTAAAAAACCACGAATGCTCCCCGATACAGTGAATGCGGCCGGGCGCTGTCGCCACTACATCGGGTGCGGTTTTATACTCTCGTTCGTGGGCATCGTATATATACTTTGTTCCCCAGTTTATTTCATTCTGCATCATCGTTTTTCCGTGCGATATTATTGCCCTGCTGACAATAGATATAGTAGTATAATGACATGGGTAACTTTTTACAAGTTTTTTATACAATTTTCTCTGCGATACTTTTTGCCCTTGCGTTACCCAACGAACTGCTACAGTTTGGCTCTCCGATCTGCGGTGTCTGTGCGCTCATTCCGTTTTACATGGCGCTCTCCCGTGCCAGATCATACGGACGCGCAATGCGTCTGATGATGCTCCAGACGCTCACCGTCCACCTGCTGTCGAGCTTTTGGCTCGGCTTTTTTAAAGACGCCGCAGCGTTGACGCTCGGCGCATCTGCGGTCGGAACAGCGCTTTTGAGCGCACTGTTCGGCGGGCTGCTCTTTGTACCGTGGGCGGCGGCAACACGGTGTATTCCGTGCGATATCGCCCAGTATGCAGCGCACATTCCGTTCCGTATCCTGTGGTTTCCAACCGCATACGTCATCTGGGAATGGGTAAAATCATCAGGCTTCCTCGGCTATCCGTGGGGAACGCTTTCAACGACCGCATTCGCATGGCGTCCCGTCATGCAGATAGCGGACATCACCGGGACGTACGGTGTCACGTTCCTGTTCGCGCTGTTTGCAGCCTGTGTTGGAGAATGGCTCTGCAGCGCACAATGGCGGCGCTCCGCCCACGGCGCCGCACGACTGTCCGAGCGCTACTGGCAGACTGTCACGCTCGCGCTCATTCTGTGGACGGGCGCCCTGCTCTACGGCCTCTGGCAGTACACAACAGTCCGCACGCCGGAAAAATACGTCAACGCGGTGCTCGTTCAGCAAAACTTTGACCCGTGGCGCTCCCGGAACGATGAGCCCACCATCTTGCTTTCAGAGCGGCTGAGCAGAGAACACATCGCGGACTTTACGGATAGCGGCGAAAGCACCGACGTGGTTGTCTGGAGCGAAGTCGTGTTGACGCATCCGTTCCCTGACGCCGAGTGGTACTATCGGACTAATCCGCCGGCGCGACCGCTCATTCCGTTTATCGCGGAAACCGGCGTACCGTTCATTATCGGCGGCTCGTATACGGTCGATGCCGAACTCTACCGGTTTCAGAACACTGCGTTTTTTTTCACCGGGGACGGCGTACTCCACAATCGTTACGGAAAAATCCACCTGGTGCCGTTTGCCGAGGCGCTGCCCGGAATGGAAATCGAAGCGGTACGCAATTTCATCCTTGACCACTTCGGTTTTACCGGCTGGTATCCTGGCACTTCGTACACCCGGTTCTATGCGACTGCCCGTACGCATCCCGGACAGCCACAGCCCGACACCATGGTGAGCATCGCTGTCCCCATCTGCTACGACGACGCATTTCCCAGCGTTATCCGTCCCTTCGCACAACTCGGTACGGAGCTGTTCATCAACATGAGCGACGACTCGTGGTCACGCCTTGCGTCCGCCGAATACCAGCATTTTGTGGTTGCCGCATACCGCGCGATAGAAACGCGTACTACGCTCGTCCGCTCCACGAACGCAGGCTACTCAGTCGTTTTGGATCCGACGGCGCGCATTCTGGCGGATATGCCGCTCTTTTCATCCACTGCGGCCGCGTTCAGAATTCCCGTCTATGCCGGTGAGCAAACCGCATACGTTTGGTTCGGCAACTGGCTTCCCGCGTTGTGCACGGCTATTGCCGCCGTTGTATGTCTTTATTTTATAGTAAAACAAAAGCGAAGACGGTAAGCCGCTGCCCCGTTCGCTCGGCAGTCCTGCGCATTTTTTTCTGAAACGCGTGTTTTTGTTGATTTCCCCCTTGTCACAATAGATATAGTGGTGTATAGTGTAAAAACAACAAAAAAACACTATGAAATCGGTGGAGTGACGACATGCGGTGTCCATACTGCGGCAGCCTTGACGATAAAGTGATCGAGTCCCGAACGATGGCGAACGGAGAGAGCATCCGCCGCCGCCGTGAATGCGTGAGTTGCGGCCATCGTTTTACGAGCTATGAGCGCATCGAAGAAAAGCCGTTCATGGTCGTCAAGCAAGACGGCCGCCACGAGCCGTTCGACGTAAAGAAAATCGAAAAAGGCATCCGACGCGCACTTGAAAAACGCCCGATGGCAAATGACGCCATCGAAAATCTGATCATCGAGCTTGAAGACGCGGCGCTCATATACGGCAAGGACACGCGGGAAATTCCGACGACGGAACTCGGTCAGCTGGTGCTCGGACGGCTCGCCGCCATGGATAAAGTGGCGTACATCAGGTTTGCATCGGTGTACAAACATTTTGAAAATCTCGATGAATTCATCACCGAAATAAAAAATGCACAGGAAACAGAATGAGACGCATCCATCACACTGAAGGCGGATGCGGAACGGGAGGGTATACCAGTGAGCGATCAATCAGTATTTCCGGAATGGCGGAGTTTTTTAGGCACACAGACAGAAACGGTGAGCACCGTAAAGGCAGTCGTCAAGCGTTCAGGCGAAATCGCGCCGTATGACCGCGCAAAAATAGTTACGGCGATTGGCAAAGCCATCAGCGCGGTTGAAAAACGCGCCGACCCGGAAAAAGCGGAACGGCTCACCGGTGACGTTGAAACAAAGCTGCGCTTGACCTTGGCGGGAAACCGCGCACATTCAATTCCCGCAATCGAAGAGATACAGGACATCGTGGAAAGCGTCCTTATCGAAAACCGGGAAGTCGCGGTCGCCAAAGCGTACATCCTCTACCGCGCACGACACGAAGCACTGCGCGACACACGAAAACTCATGGTAGACATCAACCGCACGATGGACGGCTATCTTGGGCAGAGCGACTGGCGTGTGAACGAAAATGCAAACGTCAATTTTTCGCTCGGCGGCCTCATCCTGCACAATTCCGGCACCATCACCGCGAACTACTGGCTCAACAATATCTATTCAAAAGAGATCGCCGAAGCACATAGAACGTGCGCATTTCATCTGCACGACCTGTCGATGTTCTCCGGCTACTGCGCCGGCTGGTCACTCCGTCAACTTATAACCGAAGGGCTCGGCGGCGTCCCCGATAAAATCACGTCCACGCCCGCAACGCACCTTTCAACGCTCGTCAATCAGATGGTCAATTTTCTCGGTATCATGCAGAACGAATGGGCCGGTGCACAGGCGTTCAGTTCGTTCGACACGTACCTTGCGCCGTTCGTTAAAAAGGACCGGCTCTCAGAAAAAGCGGTGCGCCAGTGTATCCAGAGCTTTCTGTTCGGCGTCAACACGCCGAGCCGCTGGGGAAGTCAAGCGCCATTTACAAACATCACGCTCGACTGGACCTGCCCGGAAGACCTCCGCGACCACCCCGCTATCGTTGGCGGCGTAGAGCAGGATTTTACCTACGGCGACTGCCAAGAAGAGATGGACGTCATCAATCGCCAGTTCATTCTGCTCATGCTTGAAGGCGATGCCGCCGGGCGCGGCTTTGGCTACCCGATCCCCACGTACAACATGACAAAGGATTTCAACTGGGACAGCGACAACGCACAGCTGCTCTTTAAAATGGCATCGCAGTACGGCACGCCGTATTTCCAGAACTTCATCAATTCGGACTTAAACCCGAACGACGTGCGCTCCATGTGCTGCCGGCTCCGCCTTGACAAACGGGAACTGCGAAAACGCGGCGGCGGACTTTTCGGCTCGGACGAGTTCACCGGCAGCCTCGGCGTCGTCACCATCAACCTGCCCCAGATCGCATATCTGGCAAAGACAGAGCGCGAATTTTACGCGCGACTCGACTACCTTATGGATTTAGCAAAAGAGAGCCTTTCAACAAAACGGCGCGTCCTCCAGAAACTGCTCGACGGCGGTCTTTTTCCCTACACAAAGCACTACCTCAAACACCTCAACAATCACTTCAATACCATCGGTATCTGCGGCATGAACGAATGCTGTCTGAACTTTATGGGAAAAACCATCGTCGATGCTGAGGGAAAACAATTTGCGGAAATGGTGCTCGACCACATGCGCGACCGGCTCGCGGACTACCAGGAAGCAACCGGCGAATTGTTCAATCTTGAGGCGACGCCAGCGGAGAGCACGTCGTACCGCCTTGCACGCCACGACAAGGAGAACTTTCCCGACATCATCACGAGCGGTGTCGACGCGCCCTACTACACCAATTCAACACAGCTGCCCGTCGACTATACGTCGGACATCTTTGAAGCGCTCGACATACAGGAAAGTCTCCAAACGCGTTACACCGGCGGTACGGTCTTTCACACATTCATGGGCGAGCAGATAAAAGATTGGCGCGCGTGCCGTGATTTAGTACGCACCGTCATGCACAACTACCGCATTCCATACTTGACCATATCACCAACCTATTCGATCTGTCCGGTGCACGGCTATCTTGACGGCGAACAGTTTGAATGTCCAAAATGCAAGGCAGAAAAGGAAAAAGAACTGTACGCGCGCCTTGCTGAACTTGAAGCAGAACGTACCCAGGCAGTTGCATCGGTACAATAAAAATACTAAATATAGCGGTATTAACCTTGACAAAAGCACAAAATACCGCTATATTTAGTGCCATACGGTACAGCGGTGAAATCAGCAGCGTACCGTACAGAAAATAGCATCGTCATTATAATGAATGGGAGGAACGGTAATGGCAGCAGCAACACGAACGCTTTCACAGATCGACGCAGATATCGCGGCAACGAAAGCAGCACTGAAAACGGTGCGCGGTTCAGAGACGGAAGTCTACGCGCGCATCGTGGGATACTATCGGTCTGTTCGCAACTGGAACAAAGGAAAACGCGATGAATTCAATGCGCGCACAATGTTTACCGTTGCGGACGGAGAATCATACACCGTCACCGAGGCAGACAGCGCCTGTGCGTGTGCACAGATGACGCGGGTCATACAGCCCGAAGCGAGGGGGAACATCGCACGCTACGAGCTTTTTGTGCGCACCACGTGCCCGAACTGTCCGCCGGTTAAGGCCTATATGGCTGACACAGCAGTGGCAGGGGTCACCATCGACGTTGACACGCCGGCAGGATTCGCAAAAGCCGCTGCACACGGGGTGCTCTCAGCGCCAACCGTCATCGTGTACGATGCGGCGGACACTGAAATTGCGCGCGCGCATACCGTAGCGGAGCTGACCACGCTCTTTGAACCTGCCATAGCTTCTCAAGCGGTATGACGAAGGGGGGCGCTGTGTGCCCCACGGCAGCTGTCGGTGCACTCATAAAGACAACGCTTGTTGACTTTCCGGGGCGTGTGGCAGCTGCCTTTTTTTTGCGGGGCTGCAATATGCGCTGCCCGTACTGCTACAACATCGGGCTTGTCTCCGATTTTTCAGACAGTGACGGACTGGTTCCGCTCGACGTGCTGTTCGCGCATCTGGAAAAGCGGCGGCATGTCTTAAGCGGTCTCGTTATCAGCGGGGGGGAACCACTGCTGAACGCTGCTACTCCCTGCATCATTGAACGGGCGCGTGCACTGGGGCTCGCAGTGAAGCTCGACACAAATGGAACCTTTCCCGACGAACTTGCAGCGCTCATCGAAAACCCACAGCTTTGCCCCGACTTTATCGCGATGGATATAAAGACCGCTCCGCTCCGATACGCCCAGACGATGTACGGCACGCTTTCTTCCCCCCCTACGGAAAAAATTACCGCACGGCTTGAACGCTCCGCACGCATCATCGCGTCGCTTGCCCCTACCGCACGAGAGTGGCGCACCGTCCTTGTGCCGCCGTTGGTACAGGAATCGGACATTGCCGCCATGGCACAGCTCCTACCGCACGACGCGTCATGGCAATTCGCGCAATTCAGGAACGAAAACTGCATCGATCCGCAGTAAGACAATATCCCCCCATACTCCGATACAGCGGCACATGAACTGGTCACCTATGCACGGACGTTCATACCGGGAGCAGCGCTCAGGTAGCGGCGGCACAGAACTCGCACCGCCTGCCACTCAAGATCGCACATGGGTAGCGTGAGAGCGCACGCTGACAACGTTGCCCCACAGGTGTGCTGTCCCTGCCACCGCATGACAGACAGGATGCACTGCGAGCTTTCACTGCTATTCGTCGGCAACACGTTCCCCCTGCTGAGCGTATGACACTCGCTCCCCTTGACACAGCAGCGGTATCCGATATATATTGTTAATATATGGCGACATAGCTCAGTTGGTAGAGCACACGGCTCATATCCGTGCTGTCAGAAGTTCAATCCTTCTTGTCGCTAGAGGCTGTCCTTGTAGGGGCAGCTTTTTTTTATGTAGTGCGGAAGATGGCTCGGCTCGTGGGCAGGAGGCGGTACCCAGTAAAGAACAGGAAAACCATTAGACAATTCTTCAGAAAATTCTACTGTTCTTGCAATGCGTATCCGGCAACCGGTACCGCTGTGTTTCACGGCACGTGTCAGTATACCCTGAATGCGCTGTTCGTTTCTCCCGGTACCGGCAACACGGAAACAAGCAGGCCGCAGCCATAAAAATGCGTTTTTCGGTTGCAAAGTTTTTAGAAACGAATTATTATTACAGAGACACACGTTAATATCAGTCAAGTCTTGTCCAACCGATAAGGCATAAGGAGATTTCCGGTATGAAGAAATTGACAGCAGTGCTCCTCCTCGCGGCGGCACTCGGAGCAACAAGCGTATTCGCGCAAAACCAGCAGCAAGAGCGGACGGAAGACAAGTGGGCATCCATCAGCTATTACACGGTGCCAATAGTTAAAATTTATGAAGCGAGCGACGGGTACCTCGTTGTCTATCAAAAAAACAACACAGGCGTCGGCTCAACCGTCATCCCCAAAAGCTGGAACCGCGGAACGGCAGATACGCCCCGCAAGCTCAAGTTCCGCCCCACAACCGGTACGCTCCAACCGTACATGAGCGTCGTGTCGCAGGACGGCGCTTTCCTGCGTGTCATTCTGACCGTGCCGACCTCGCGAATGCACCACGTCTGGGGCGTCGTCCGCCGCGGACAGCGCTTGAACGGCACCGACAAAGAGACGCTCGAAAAACTTGAACTGTTCTAAATCGCAGGGCAGTTTTTCATGAAAGAAATCACCCGAGACGAAGCAGCGGCGCTCGAAACATTCATCGTTTCCCACGATTTTTTCTTTATCGCTGGGCATAAAGAGCCCGACGGTGATGCTATTTGCTCTTGTCTCGGTGTTGCGGCGCTCCTCGAACACTTTGATCGACCGTATCAGCTGCTTTCCGCCGGTCCTTTTAAACGCACGGAGCTTACACCGTATGCGCCGCTGTTTACCGCAGACGTACAGTTTTTAAGCAATGAAGACCGGAAGCATACGGGACTTATCATAGTCGACTGCTCGGAATTACAGCGGCTTGGAGAACTCAACGGCGATGTATCCGGCATCGATACCTATGTCATCGACCACCACCGCACCGCAGCGTGTCCAGCAGGCGCACGGTGCTACATCGACGATTCCGCCCCGTCAACCGCAAACCTCATCCAGCAGT
>JAFUFE010000045.1 GCA_017470085.1 Treponema sp. | reverse complement strand
GGCGAAGGGGGAAGCGGACAAGCAACAAAGCGAAGAGAATCGGCACTGCTTGCAGGGACGATTCATGGAGCGACTTGCTTGGGAGCGAGGGGGAAGGCGTTCCCCCACAAAGAGAGGAAATTTATTTTTACGTCATCGTTTTCGCGATGCGCGCGTCCGTGCGCGGCGTTCGCAAGATATCGCCCTGTCTAGCATAAAGCGGAGGGCTGTGTTATACTTGCCGTATGGCTACGAATGAAACAGCAACACGGTTTAAATCGGTTGTGCAAAAAATGAACGCGCTCGGCGCGGCGGCGTTCGCCTCCGTTAAAAAGCAGAACGTGATTTTTGGCGCATCATTTTTGGCATTTGTGTGCATGAGCCTGCATATCTACGATGCGCCATCACCCGCTGATGACTTTTATTACGAGCTGTGGTGCGCGTGCATGATGGCGTGCCTGTTTGCACTGCCGGCGACGTTGCTCACGCACAAACTGCCCGCATCGCTTGCGTATCCTGTGCAGATTTTGGCGGCGATAGCTGGCGGCGTGCTGGGATTTTTTGCGCACCGCGGTTTTGGAAACTCTGTGTACAGCCAGCTGTACTATTTCGGCATTTTTTGCGCCGGTGTACTCGTCACAGTGTTTGTCTTTATTCCGAAAAAAAATCAGAGAACATATTTTGCTACTATTTTTAAGTATGCGCTGTTTTGCTTTTTGATGGCATCTGTGCTGTTGTGCGTTCTCGTACTGCGTGTTTTTTGTCAACACGTTTGCGCAGTATCTTTTTTACCGACGCGAAGAGGAAAGCTCCGGCAAAGCGTTCAAAGTCATCATGCTGTATATTCTGCTGCCGGTGTTCGTGGTGCTGCTCGCCGTGCTGTACGCGTATCTTTTTAAGGCGCTCATAGTGCGGACGCTTCCAAACGGGCAGATAAACTTGTTTGTGTCATGCGCGTCGTGCGCATATATAGTGTTTTATTTTGTTCTGCGCGAGCATGAAGCAGTGCCCGCCGTTCGCGCGTTTTACCGTTTTGGCGCGCTCGTGCTCATTCCGCTCGTTTGCGTGCAGATTGTCGCCGTCGGCATTCGCTTGCATGCATACGGGTTCACCGGCTGGCGGTTTTCCAGTTTGCTGTTCATCATTTTTTTAGCGGTGATGCTCGCGCTCTCGTTTGTCAAAAACGGTTCGTTCGCTCATTACGGGCTTTTGTTTCTCGCCGCAGTGATTTTGTTTGCCTCTGTCACGCCGTTTAATCTGATAAACAGCGCATACAAAAGCCAATATGCGCGCATGGAAAAAATCCTGTACAAATATGAACTGTTCGACGGCGAAACGCTTGGCGACTATGACCGCGACGCGCTTGAGCGCACCATCACGCGCGAAGACCGTGATGCGCTTTATGGAAGCTATTGGTATGTACAGTACACGAGTGATCTTCCCGCTCCAGAGTGGATGCGTACCGAAAATAAAAAAGCGATTTCTTTTTCTGATTTGTTTGGCATTGCATCCGATCTACGTGATGAAAACGTACGGGAATTTGAATTCAGCGGCACTGACTATGCGGTATATGACATTTCATTGTTCAATACAATGAAGTACTTTGATACCTCTTTTTATAATGGAAAATATATAGATGGCGTGATGGATGACTATGGAGCAGAGATGTCCCGTATCCGTCTTTTTGATAACAACGGCCGTGCACACGACATAACAGATTTCCTGCTCGCCCTTTCTGGAGAGGACAGCACAAAAACAGACGATCCCCTCTGGTACAACGACGGCAACGTATCGTTTTGCTTTACGGAGATTACATTTACATACAACGAAGAGCGGCAGCTGTTTGGAACCACCACGGTGAAGGGCTATAGATTTGCTCGGTGAGCGCTGTTTTGCGCGGATGCGCGCGCGGCGGGCTTGCGGCAAAAAGCACACGCGTCCTGCGCGGTGTACTTTGCCATCAGGGTTTGGTGGCGGTCAGACGGCATTGCCATCGTCTTGTGCCTGTGCTGCTTGTAGGGACGGACTGCAGCTGCAACTTATTGAAGCCGCTTTACCCGTACACACCTGAAATCAAGCGTCAGCCCCTGTTGCCTGTCTTGCCCAATTTTTCTTCGCGCAAATCAGCGTTCTGTAAAAATTTTTATTATTCTCCGTGCAACTTCTTTTGGATTATCTACCAATAGTTGCCCGTGATTCATCTTTGGAAAAATTGCTATTTTTGCATGCGGGTAAATTGTACGCAAGTGATGTGCGTGCGGTTTTGCAACAAGAGCTTCTTTACTGCCATACCAAAAATGTATGTCGTCTCCGTGCAGTGCTTTCAACTCATTCGTATAAACTTCTTTATAGCCGTCACGAACTGCCCTGCCTTTTCCAGAAGGATACACTTTTTTATTTCTGCCAACAGCACATCAAAATAATGGGAATGGAAGAGCAACCGCCAAAACCATGCAACATGATAACACGTCCACACATTGAAACATTGGTAATAGCGAAGTGGATTAATAATCCATTTTGGCAGAGAAAGCAACGGAGCTGCGTCAAGAATAGCGTGTTCAATGATGATTTTTCCTCGCTCTAAAACGCGAGAAAGAATTTTTCCTCCTAATGATAATCCATACGCAACAGGTAATTTTCCCGCATATTTTTTTTGAACAAAATTTTCTATTTTTTCTGCTTGGTCATCGATAGTAGTAAACGAAGATGTTTTTCCAATTATGAAGCCGTCAATATCTAACGTTATAATAGAAAAATTATCAGCAAGCGCATCTATAAGCGGATTAAAAATTTCATGGCTTACGCCAAGCCCCGGTATGAGCAGCACCGTTGGCTTATTATTTGATTCATAAGTTTTATGTGCACTGTACGTGTAAAAATCCATAAACTGCGGAACATACGCCGGTTTTTTGCTAATGCAAAAAATCGGGAAAGTCCTCCAGTGTTCATGCTGGAGGACTGACATGCACTTCGTGTAGTGAGATTTATTCATTATACAAGATGCTGTGGCTTTACACAAGCAGCGCACCTTCCGTTGTTGCACGTTTTTCGAGTGCCCCTGCTGTTCGAGACAGCAACCAGTGTATGTGCGAAAAACGTACAGCCAGCAGGGAATGCACTGATTAAGGGCATCACGAAAAACTCATTTTCAATGATTTTTCGAGATGCCTGTCGAGTTTAAAAGCCTGAAATTGTGAGCTTTTAAACATCGCGTTTTCAAAGTTACCTCGAAAAACTGTCTACCTGCCAGCAGACAGGCAGTTTTCGAGGTTCCCTTAACCCCGTTTCTGAAGTTAACCAGTTCTTCCGTACACTGCTACTCTAAAAGCTCTGTTACAGTTCCAGTCCCTATAGTTTTTCCGCTTTCTCGAATAGAAAAAGTTGTTCCCACTTCAAGAAGCGTGGCACCCGTTAGTTCAACGCTAATAGTTGCAGACTCGCCTGGAGATACCATTGCTTTGCCGTCCAAAAGGGTAATAGTTCCTGCAATATCATTTACCCCAATATAAAACATCGGTTTGTAATTATCAAAAAATGGGGTATGTCTACCGCCTTCTTCTTTTGAGAGTACGTATATAGTTGCCTTGAATTTTGTGTAGAGTTTTACAGAATCAGGATCTGAAAGAATCATTCCGCGTGTGACATCATCTTTTGAGATGCTTGTTCCCAAAATAATGCCAATATTGCCCGTGGTATAGTTAGCATAGTCAATGGTTTTATTATATTGTTCAATACCTTGACAGGTTAGCGTCCTTGGAGATTTGCCGCCACCGCTTAACTGAACAGTGTTCCCTTTTCGAATCTCGCCTCTGTTAATAGTTCCTGTAACGACAATGCCTTTTCCTGTAATATCAAACACATCTTCAATACGCATATAAAACGGCGTTTGTGTAAAAAGGGCAGGATCCATATCACTATCGATGCGTGCTGCTTCAATGCTGTCGTTTGCATAACTATATTTGGTACCGTTTCCACCTGTAAGGTTAGAGCATCCATCGAACATGTCAACTCCGTTGTCTCCACCGTTCGCTGTTGGCACTTTTGAATCTGTGCTCCAGTCTGAACCGCGCAATACGTAAATTGTTTTTAGGTTTGAACAGCCCCCAAACATTTCATTTGCGTATTGGAGGTTGGCAACAGCAAAGTTGCTTAAATCAAGCTCTGTCAAAGACGTGCAATCTTGAAACATTTGTTCCATAGTGGAAACAGAAGATGTGTCAAATTTTAAAAGGTTAAGGGTTTTTAAAGCACTACATCCGCTAAACAAAGACGCCATAGTGGTAACGTTGCTGGTATCAAAATGTGTTACGTCGAGCAATGTAAGAGATTCGCAAAAGGCAAACATGCAGCTCATGTTTGTAACGTTTCCTGTCATAAAACCGGTAACATGTAATGTCTTGAGCTTTCTGCAATCTCTAAACATTTCATACATGTTGGTGACGTTCGACGTGTCAAATTTTGATACATCAATCGTTTCTAGCGTTTTGCAGCCAGAAAACATCTTGCTTGCATCTGGCGAAAGCGGGATTTGAGTGTCGCCATCTGTGTAGCCTTCCGCGTAATAGTAGCAAGTGTTTCCATCTACCCATGCGGAGCAGGTTATGCTTGAGCTGTCGGCAGAAAGCGTTACCTTTGTTGCTGTGTTGCTATGCGCTGTCGTGGACGCTTCAAACGCTGTTACAGTAGACGAAGTGTCTAAAAGCCCGAGCGTTTTAAGCGCCTCGTTGATTCCCGGTCACGTTTTCATGGTGAGCGATTTTACCGTTGGGACAGTTGGATTTGTGCCGCCAGTAGGCTGCGGGCACCCAGTAAAAATCATTGCTGAAATAAACAGCATGCCGAGAGAACAGGAAACGCTTCCGCGCTTCCCGTGCAAAATTGTGTTAAACATACAGTACTCCAGATGTCTTATGTCGGTTTTATTCTGACACCGTGTCCGCATCGCCTGCCTAATCAGCGTGCACCGTCTGACTGTTGCGGGAAAGGCGAAACAAAACAGTGTCAAAACGTATATACATCAGCATAACAGTTTTTTCTGAAAATCAATAAATTGCCAAAAAATTTGTATTTTCTCGCATCTATTTTGGGCTTTTAGAGAGTAGGAGCACAGATGAAAGCCATCTCTATCAGCACGCAATAGCTGTGTGGAATTCTCTAACCGACGGCATTTCTGCCAAAAAATCACTATTGGTGGTTAAGGGCGGGAGCGGAATTGCATAATTTCACTCGGAATAGGTGTACCATAAAGTAAAGCCGAAGCTAGCATGACATTCGTAGTAATGCGGGCTCACTGGTTTTTATGAAACTGAAGCGCGTTATAATAATTTATGGGCAATTATTTATTGCACTGTGCTCTTCTAAAAAATGATGTTCTTTATGGTATATTTCCTATAACTTTGATATACTGACAAAACCATGATTACGATGGTCAATAAAAATATTTTTATTTATACTGTATGCGCCATCACATGTAAAAATACATCTGTTGTGTTGCTCCGAATCCGCAGTTTACAAAACAGATGTGATGTCTACTGAAATGGTTGTTTAAAGATGAATCTGTCCCTTGCACACCGGCTCGAAAAACTTGCCGCTTGTTACGAAACGGAAACTTTTATGGCAGATGATCCCTGCAATGTTCTGCATCGTTATGCGGCGCCGCGAGACACCGAAGTTGCTGCATTCATCATGGCGTTGTTGTCGTTCGGACAACGCGAACAGTTTCTCAAAAAAGCGGCATTTATTTTTTCGCGTGCGGGAAATCATCCGGCAACGTGGTTGAAGACAGGAAAATGGCAGATGGATTTTCCACACGGCACAGAAAAATTCTACCGTTTTTATTCATATAACGATGTTCGCGCTGTTTTTTCAACGTTGCAAAAAATTTTGCTAGCGTATGTAACATTCGGGGAGGCAGTGCGGGTAGCGTATGACCGACAGATCGCTGCTCAAAGGCAGCCGTCGCGCGCTCCTCATTGCAGCGACAATCGCCGTATGTGTTCTGCAGCAGAAACACATTCCGGAGCGCTTGTTGCGGCAATTATCAGTTTATTTCCAGATTGTCGTATGGTGTCGCGTGGGAAACAATCGGCGCACAAACGACTGCACCTGTTTTTGCGTTGGATGGTGCGTACCGGCTCTCCGGTCGATGTGGGACTGTGGACGTGGTATTCGCCGGCTGATTTAATCATCCCGCTCGACACGCATGTGCTTGCCACGGCTATTGCGCTCGGGCTTGTGCCAAAGAACAGTCGTGCGACGGCACAGACAGCGTGTCGGCTCACTGCTGTGCTCCGCGATGTGTGGCCAAACGACCCCTGCCGCGGAGACTTTGCGCTGTTCGGCGCAGGGGTCGCGGGAAAAGCTGCCGCTTTTTGCGAATAGATTGCGCACGGTAGTCATCTGTAAGACAAAACTCAAGTTGTCGTCCGCGTGCCATACGCATCCGTATGCTCTGCGCGCGTGGATTGCTCTTTCCGCAATTCGTACAATTTGAGCGATCGTTTTCCTGTCCCACTATTTTTTGCCTTGATTTGCCACTGCCTCCATTTTGGCTTTGAGCTCGTCCTGATTTCCAAGGTAATAATGCTTCACGGCTTTGAAATTATCATCGAACTCGTACACGAGCGGTACGCCGGTCGGAATGTTGACACCGATAATATCATCATTGCTGATGTTGTCAAAATATTTGACGAGTGCGCGGAGCGAGTTACCGTGTGCAGCGATGATGATGCGCTTGCCATCCGCCATATTTTTTTTGATGACATCGTTAAAATAGGGAATGACACGTTCGATAGTGGTCTCAAGGCTTTCACAAGGGGGGAGCAATGACGGGTCTACGTCGCGGTACATCACCTGCCGCGTGGCAGAGCGTTCATCGTTTTCTTCGAGCGCCGGCGGTTTGACATCGAATGAACGGCGCCAGATTTTAACCTGCTCCTCGCCGTATTTTTCTGCGGTTTCAGATTTATTTAAACCTTGCAGCGCTCCGTAGTGACGTTCATTGAGCCGCCACGATTTAATGACGGGCAGCCACGTGCGGTCCATTGCATCGAGAATATGGTTGAGGGTGTGAATTGCGCGCTTGAGATATGATGTATAGCAAATATCAAAGTCATATCCTTCGGCTTTTAGCATAACGCCTGCCTGCTTTGCTTCTTCATGACCTTTTGCGCTGAGCTCGACATCTGTCCAGCCGGTAAACAAATTCAACTTGTTCCATTCACTTTCGCCGTGGCGTACTAAAACTAATTTCATCATAGTGTCATTCCTCCAGAATAATTTGTTTTCCACGCGGGTTCAAACATCCGTGTGAAAGTCCGTACACACCGACTGTCAGTCAATGCGTACATTTGAAAATATTTTCTGCTGTGTCAGAGCGCATACACTCTTCTGTATACACTATACTCTGCATTTTATTTTTTGCAAAGGGTGTGATTGTATCAGATGACTATGTCGGATTGTCTGCTGCACTATCCGGAACTTGAACACGCACTGCCGGGAGCGGATTCCCGGTACCGATGGGGCAACGGCTTCCGCTGCATAGAGCGGAGCTGCCGAGTTCTGTCTTTAATTTATTGTGCGTTGAGATCCTGTTCGCGCTTAATTACATACGCTTTGACGGCCGGCACATAGTCTTTATCTACGTACGCGATGTGGGTCAAAAGCCAGTCGTAGAGAAATCTGACGAATTTAAACGCATCGCCGTATGTGAGCGCATTGAAATTTTCTATTTTGTTGAGTATTTCTTTTATAAACTCTGTGTGCTTACATTTGTGATCATCAAAGTTGTTATAACACACCACTTTGAGCAAACCTTCTTCATTGCGGAAATGTTCGTTCACATATTTTGCCGCTTCTTGCAGTACTTTTCGCATGCCGTCTCGCCATTGTTTTTCATCTTCCTGCTTTGTTCGGGCGAGCACCTGATACAATTCGTTGCACATGTCGACAATTTTTTTGTGTTGTGTGTCGATTACCGGGATACCGAGCTCAAATTTTTTGTCCCAGACGATGTAATTCTCAGCTTTGTCTGTTGAACTAATCATACTCATGCCTCTGTGAAGATATCAGTATACTACAATTTAGGAATAAATGCACATACTTTTGTGTTTTTGTTTCGTGCCGAACCGGGCAGGGGAAGCGATTGCTAGGCGGACGATATGTATCCCAGAGCAAGTAAACGCGTGCAAACGTTGTTCGGCGATCTGCCATTAAACCAGGCCGGTGCTTTCATCGAGGCCGAGCAGTATGTTGAGGCACTGCACGGCTGCTCCTGATGCGCCTTTTCCGAGATTGTCGAATTGTGCAGTTAGAATGACCCGCTCGTCATTGCCGGATACAAAAATCCGCATCATGTTTGTACCGGCAAGTGAGTTTGCAGGAATGAACGGCTCTGTTAAAATGTCGGTGCCCATAAATCCTACTACGCGGACGAATCGTGCGTCAGAGTAGTGCAGAGAAAGAAATTCCCATACGTTATAGGCAGTCATCTGTGTGGCAAGCAGTCGCGTATGAAGCGCTACGGTGACTGTCATGCCGGAAAAATAGTTGCAGATATAAGGCATAAACGCTGGCGCAAACTGTAAGCCACTGATTTTCTGCATTTCAGGTACGTGTTTGTGTTGCTGTGAGAGCGCGTATAATCGAGGAGTGTCGAGTTCTGTCGGGCGGTTCGGAGTTTCATACTGCGCGATTGCCTTTTTGCCGCCGCCGCTGTAGCCAGAAACTGCTTGACACACCACGGGATAATCGCGGGGAATGATTCCGCCCTGTACCAACGGATAGCAGAGTGCATTGAACCCGCTTGCATAGCAGCCAGGAACGGCGACCCGTTTTGCCGCAGCGATGGCTTTGCGAAATTGCGGGGAAAGTTCCGGGAATCCGTATACCCATCCCGCTGTGGTGCGATGTGCCGTGGATGCGTCAATGATGCGCGTCCGTTCGTTTGTACACAGAGCGACGGATTCCTGCGCTGCGTCGTCGGGCAGACAGAGAAAGGTGACGTCGGATTCATTGATCAGTGTCCGGCGTGCGGCTGGATTTTTCCGTTCGGCGTCGTCACACTGTAAGAGCACCAGATCGGCTCGGTTTTTGAAACGCTCGTATATCTTTAATCCTGTCGTGCCGTCCTTGCCGTCGATAAAGATTTTATACGCCATACCTGTTATAATATGCAGAATGGTTAGACCGGTCAACTAAAATAGCGTTGACCGGTCTAACAGCACGTTTGCCGGTTTGCCGATAAAAACCTACACGGTGTACTTGCGTGTCTGCCGCGATTCAGGTGGGGGCAGTAGGCAGGCAAACGTGTATATAGACCGCATTTCCTCATTGCATTACGGAAATGCAATTTTGAACAATTCTCGATTTTGAAACATCGTTCATTGTTCAAAATAAAAGGAATGGTTAGACCGGTCAACTAAAATAGCGTTGACCGGTCTAACGGCACGTTTGCCGGTTTGCCGGTAAAAACCTACACGGTGTACTTGCGTGTCTGCCGCGATTCAGGCGAGGAGCAGTAGGCAGGCAAACGTGTTTGGCGCAGTCACAGCGGACATGTAGAAAATGCGTCAATACATTGGGGCTCTTGCTATCCGTCGGTAGTACAGCAGAACAGAGCGGTTTCTCATTATTTTTTAATCCACTTTTAATGCAGAAACGATAGCCCTGTAGTATAGTAATGCTGTCTATTGCATTGCTTCTTTGATGATTGCGTGATGTATAAAATTTTTTCATGGAGGAGTTCGTATGAAAAAGATGATGGTGCTGTGTGCAGTGTTTCTGGTAACGATGGCAGCGGTATGTGCTGATCGGGTGATCTCCGCTGACAAACTTCCTGAAACGGCAAAAACATTTATTGCGGCAACGTTTCCCGGAAAAGTGATGCTGTTCGTTGAAGCTGACTTTGATGAATATGAAGTACAGCTCAATGACGGTACGGAGATTACGTTTACCCGACAGGGAGAATGGAAAGAGATAGAATCTCGTACCGGTATACCGGCATCAGTATTGCTTCCTAGCGTGAGTGCATATATCACCGATAATTTTCCTGACAGCATCATTCTGTCGGTAGAAAAAGACTGGAATAACAGCGAAGTTAAATTGTCCGGCGGTGTCAAACTGTATTTTTCTCCGAATGGAGACTATCTCGGCATGAAACGCGCCCGGGGTTCTCAATATATTCCGTCAACAGGGCGGAACGTTCCGCCGAGAAATCGATTCCCGTTCAAGCGTTCTGCCACGGGATTCTGTATCTGCGGACGGTAAATAGCCGACAAAAAATGAATCGGGAGCCGGCGGCGGCCGGAAGCAATTACGTGGTTGCCGCTGCACCGGGCAGTTTCTCTCGGTTTTGGTGTGAGTGATTGACGACATGATACGGCGACGACTGATCGGGGTAGCGTATTTTTTAATAGGACTATCCGTGGCGTTTGCAGCGGATGGAAACTGCCGACATGCACCGCCGACACAACCTATGCGGCGGCACAATGTGTACGGGCGGTACCATATATTCTTTGTTGATGAGATTGAACGCGAGGACGGACAGATTGTCATCGAATTCAATATGCCGGTAAATCCGGCGACCGTTACCGCAAGCGCTATCCGCGTTAATGGCATGCCGCTTCCGCATGCAGTACGAATCCGTTATAACCGCCGGGGGGATAAAATAATACTCTCGGAAATTCCTGCATGGCGGCGAAAGCGAATTACCCTTGAAATATCCGGTGTGCGTTCCTATAATGATATTCTAATGGAAGAAATCCCTGTTGTGTATTTATGGGACGATGACGAATGGGAACGGGATGACTGAATACGAGCTGCAGTGCGAGGCGAATATCCCGTACCGACACGTTTGCGGAGCAGCTGATGGAACGCGTATTGATAGTAGAAGATGAACCGGGGATTTCTTCGTTTATGCAACTTGAGCTTGAGCATGAAGGATACGAGGCGGTGGTTGTGTCTGATGGGCGCGCGGCACTCACCGCCTGTGAAACGGCGCGGTGGGATGTTGTTCTGCTTGACGTACTGCTGCCGGAACTCAATGGGCTTGAAGTGTTGCGGCGTATTAGAAAAGTGTCCCGCGTGCCCGTTATTATGGTGACCGCGCGGAGCGAAACGTATGATCGTGTGGCAGGACTTGATACAGGAGCTGATGACTATATTATCAAACCGTTTGCGATTGAAGAGCTTTTAGCGCGCATCAGAAGCGTACTGCGCCGTTCGTCGCACGGTGATGATGCAGCACAGACGATGTTTTCTGCTGAAATGGGTACTGTTATCACTATTGGTGATGTTGTGCTGGATACAAAAGCATGTACCGTTACCGTTGCACAGCAGCCGGTAACGCTCACAAAAACGGAGTATCTACTTTTACACTGTTTTATGACGCATCCGGATGAAGTGCTTTCTCGCGAAAAAATCATCGACGCAGTGTGGGGCATATCGCATTATATTGATGCGAGCGCAGTTGATGTGTACGTGCGATATATCCGAGCAAAAATAGATGCGCCGGGAAACCCATCACATATTACTACGGTGCGCGGTATTGGGTATGTTATGAAAACACCTCCGCTCGGATGAGAGCTGTATGAAACGATTACGGCTGTCGTTGTCGGTCAAGATAACGGCAGTGCTTGCTGCAATTATCTTTTTCTTTGTGGCGATTTTTTCAATCGTGTTGATCGCACTAACACGAGCGTCGCTCTATAAGCAATACACTGATACTCTCCGTGATTCGCTCGATGCGCTTGAGACCGCGCTCCGTGCAGCGCCTGCTGGCGACATTCCGCTTTCAGATGATGTTTTGCCGTACTATATCCTTTATAAAATTACGCGCGATGATGGTACCGTGATGCGCACGAATGATGCGCTCATTCCCACGCTTACAGAAACAACAGACCGTGCCGTCCATTTTTTTGTAGAAGATTTTTTTACTGATGGGAATTTAAATCTGCTGTACATGGCGCGGCAGGTACCACAATTGGCAGAGAGTGATTCCGCCGTGTATCATGTTCAAGCCGCCATCGATCTATACAACGACGGTGATAATTCATTGATTCGCCGCATTCCCGGCATCTTTTTATTGTCCGTACTGCCGCTGCTTGTTATCTCTGTTGTG
>JAFUFE010000044.1 GCA_017470085.1 Treponema sp. | reverse complement strand
TCTACGGGAGCGGCAAAAGCGGTGGGAAAAGTCATTCCGTCGCTGAACGGAAAGCTAACCGGCATGTCAATGCGCATTCCCGCCCCCGACGTGTCGGTGGTCGATTTAACTTGCCAACTTGAAAAACCAGCCGGTGCGGATAAAGACGAGGCGTATAAAAATATCTGTGCGGCAATCAAAACTGCATCAGACGGTGCATTGAAAGGCATTCTCGGTTATACGGAGGATGCGGTGGTCTCCACTGATTTTACCGGTGATAGCCGCACATCAATTTTTGATGCAAAGGCGGGCATTGCGCTTGAGCCGGATTTTGTTAAGCTGGTGTCGTGGTACGACAACGAGTGGGGATACAGCTGCAAACTGTTGGAGATGGTTCGTGTGATGGCGCGATAGACGCAAGCTCTTTTTGCATAAAAAGGCGGCGCCGTTTGCGCCGCCTTTTTTGTATACAAGATGCTTTTGCGGGACAGTCGGGGGTACACACCGCTCGGTGCCTTGTGTCCCGCTGCGGCTGTTCAGCGTTTTTTGCTACAGCGGCGGAGTAGCAGCGAACTGTCTATAGGAGCGCGATACCAGCCCTGCGGCATGCCTGCTGTTCTTCTTCTGGCCATACGCTTACCTGTGTTTCGCCGATGTGTGCTTTCCGCAAAAAATACATGCACAGGCGCGACTGCCCGATGCCGCCGCCGGCTGTCTGTGTCAATTCGCCATTTAAAAGCCGTGAGTGAAAGGGCAGTGTACTGCGTTCCGTGCAGGCGCGCTCTGCAAGCTGTGCGGAAAGTGATTCCGGTGAAACGCGGATGCCCATGGACGACAGTTCAAACGGCGCTTTGATGACATCGTTCCATACGATGATGTCGCCGTTTAGGCCGCGATGCCCGTCTTCTGTCTGCGTGATCCAGTCGTCATAATCCGGTGCGCGCCCGTCATGTATGGTGCCATCAGCGAGCGTTCCACCGATGCCGATGATAAAAACCGCGCCGTATTTTTGTGCAGCATATGTCTCGCGTTCTTTCGGTGTTGCGTCGGGATATTCGTTCTGTAAATCTTCTGCGTGAACAAAGGTAATGTCTTCTGGCAAAACCGGCACAATCATCGGATAACGATCGTATAGGTAAAATTCCGTCCGCTTGATGCAGCGGTATATTTTTTTTACGACAGTACGTAAAAATGTCACTGTTCTGTCCGCTGGAGTAATCGCAAGCTCCCAGTCCCATTGGTCGACGTACAGCGAATGAAGCGCGTCGAGCGTTTCGTCGGGGCGGATAGCGTTCATGTCTGCGTAGATGCCAAATCCTGGTTTCAGTCCGAGTTCCGTGATTTTCAGGCGCTTCCATTTGGCAAGCGACTGCACGATTTCAAGGGGGGTATCGTTCAGCGCTTTCACGGGGAAAGACACCGGCCGCTCGACGCCGTTTAAGTCGTCATTGATGCCAGTCCCCGCGCTGACAAAAAGCGGAGCGGTAACGCGCGTCAGGTTCAGTTCTGTGGAAAGCGCCAGTTGAAAAAAATCTTTGATGAGGACAATGGCGTGTTCAGTCTGCTTAACGGTGAGCAGCGGTTTGTAATCAGTCGGAAATGTGTACATAGAAGCAGTATAGCGAATTTGCCATTCGCTGTGCAATGTGTTTTCGATCAGACTATTTTAAAACCGAATCCACTAATTTTTTTAAAGCTTCGTTTTGCGGAACATCGGTGTAAACAAGGTTCTCTGCGATATGGAATACGCCGTCATCTGTTTCAAGGATGATGTCCGGTTTATATGCTGCCAGTTCTTCTATCTGTCGTTTGTTTTCTGTAAACGGCATATAAAAAAGCGATTCACGTTTTGAGGAAAGCGGACTGATTTCAAATACGCGTGCGAACGAACTGTCGCCATCACTGTGTTTCTCTGATGCGGATGCACTAGCCGTCAGTGCGGTAAGAATTGTGTCTGAAAGCGTGCCGTCATCATCGGTGAGTTCGTCAAGCTGAGAAAAATCTGGTTTTGTCGGTTCAATCGTAAAGAGCGGTATTTCTATCGCTGTCGCTTTTCTGTCGGACGGTGCGCTGCCCGTTGACACGACGGTGCGCTCTGTTAGACCGGACTGATCGGCGCTCAAATCACCGAGCATCGGCGTTTCCGTCAAGTCTGCTAGTGCGTCGTTGTCGGCAGCATCGTATTCAGGCTGTTTTAGTATCGACTTGTCATCCGTCAGCTCTTCCGCTTCTGCTATCTCTTCCGCTTCTGCTATCTCTTCCGCTTCTGCTATCTCTTCCGCTTCTGCTATCTCTTCCGCTTCTGCTATCTCTTCCGCTTCTGCTATCTCTTCCGCTTCTGCT
>JAFUFE010000043.1 GCA_017470085.1 Treponema sp. | reverse complement strand
CAGTCGGGAAAGCGTGCGCATATCAAAATGTTCCGGTGCGTTTATTGTCAATCGTCTTCTTGTGCCCAGCTGAATGAACGGTGGACGGCTTTATGCCAGCCGGCAAGCAGCGCGCACCGATCTGCATGGGACATTTGTGGCGTAAATGTGCAGTCGATTGCCCAGTTGGCGCGGATGTCATCTGTGCCGCTCCAATATCCTACGGCAAGTCCTGCCAGATATGCTGCACCGAGCGCCGTCGTTTCCACGCAGCGCGGACGGTTGACCGGAGCGTCTATTATATCCGCCTGTGTCTGCATCAAGAAATCGTTTTTGCTCGCTCCGCCGTCAGCTTTTAGCGCGGCAAGGGTGATGCCTGAATCTTTTTCCATCGCATCTAATACATCGGCAGTCAGATAGGCAAGCGATTGCAGCGTGGCGCGGATGATGTGATATTTATTCACCCCCCGTGTGATGCCGACGATGGCGCCGCGCGCGTATTGATCCCAGTATGGTGCACCGAGCCCGGTGAACGCCGGTACAACGTAGCAGCCGTGGGTGTCGTGGACGCGAGTTGCCATGTATTCTGAGTCGGCGGCAGAGTCGATAAGGCGCAGTTCATCGCGGAGCCACTGGATGGCCGCTCCCGCCACGAATATGGAACCTTCGAGCGCGTAATTAACATTCCTGCCGATTCCCCATGCGATGGTCGTTATCAATCCGTTCTGCGATGTGACGGGCTTTTCCCCGGTGTTCATAAGCAGAAAGCAGCCGGTCCCGTAGGTGTTTTTCGCTTCTCCTGCGGAAAAGCAAGTCTGCCCAAACAGCGCCGCTTGCTGGTCTCCAGCGCTGCCGGCAATTTTGATTGAGCCGCCAAAGAATGACGCGTCGGTTTCGCCGTATATGCAGCTTGACGGCTTGGGGTCCGGCAGCATACACGCGGGAATGTCCAGAATTTTGAGTAGCTCATCGTCCCAACTGAGCGTGTGGATATTGAAAAGTAGGGTGCGGGATGCATTTGAATAATCGGTTACGTGTACGGCTCCTTTGGTCAGCTTCCAGATGAGCCACGTTTCCACTGTGCCGAACAACAGTTCTCCTCGTTCCGCTTGTGCCCGTGCGTTGGGGATGTTTTCTAAAATCCAGTGCAGTTTTGTGCCGGAAAAATATGCGTCAAGGACAAGTCCTGTTTTGGCGCGAAAAGTATCCGCGAGCCCTGCTGCCTTGAGAGAATCAACGTATTCTGCTGTTCGCCGGCACTGCCACACAATGGCGTTGCACACCGGTTCTCCTGTCATTTTGTTCCAGACGATGGTCGTCTCTCGTTGATTCGTAATGCCGATAGCGGCAATATCCGCCGCGTTTGCATCAGCTTTTTGCATGGCTTCTGCGGCAACGGAAAACTGAGTAGCCCACAGCTCGTGCGCATCGTGTTCAACCCATCCTGGATGCGGATAGATTTGGGTGAACTCTTTTTGTGCCATGCTGCGGATATTTCCGGAGCGATCGAATAGGATGCACCGGTTGCTGGTGGTGCCGGCGTCAAGCGCCATAACGTACTGTGCCATGGTCTCCTCGCGTGTTATGAGTATATCACGAAATTTCGTTTTGTCCAAAATATATCACGAAAAAAAATTGTCCAGCGAACGCTCCAGTATAATTCAAACGTGGCCGCAGTGCGAGGTGGTACGCTATCAGAGTGCAGCGCATGGTGCCGATACCGCACCGTTTCAGCATCGTAGGGCAATGTAGTTGTGCCTCCCGGTCGCATTTCCAGTGCGGCGTGTCGGTGCGGTCATTCTATCTTTCGCGTTGCGATGAAGTTTGCTCCGGTGTGACACACGTCAGGTACGATTACCTGTCCGAGCGCGATTGGGGCTGGAACCACAATGCGGTCGAGCGTCTTTATCGCTTCAAACAGCAGGTGTTTTGGAATTGTTCGGTCGGTTTTTACCGGGCAGCGTACGATGTTGCTGCCGCGTACCGCGACGGTGCTCGTTACGATGCGTTGCGGATCGCGCACTTCCTGTTTGCCGTACGCTTCGCCGCGCGTGCAAGAGTTTCCGGTGACGGCGTAGTCGTGCTGCTCATCCACTGAAAGCCAGCAGCCGATGGGACAGCAGATACAGACGATGTTTTTCATGCAGTGTCTCCCGCTTGCACGCTGATGCAGATGGTGTCGGCGGCATGAGCAAGCTGTGCTTTTGTGAGCTGTATCCGCCCCATTTCTCCCGGTGCAAGATGCCTTCGTTTGAACTGCGCGAGTTCTGTATCTTGTGTGTCAGCAGTCGTGACCGTTATGACGCTCGGCTCACGATGTACTGACTGCACGCGGAAAAATATATCGACGGCTGCGTCCATCAGGTTAGGGCGAATGCGCTGTGGCACTGTATAACTGATGTCGTGCCCGCAGGTAACGGTGATGACGCGGTCAGTTTCCGTGCGCTGGTTTTTGATATATGCCGCCGCTCCCGCGCCTGCGATGACGGCTTCTTCGGTAACATAGTCAACAAGGTCGTGGACGTGCACAACATTGCCGCACGCAAACACGCCCGGCAGTGACGTTTCGCGGTTTTCGTAGACAACGGCGCCCTTGGTGCGTTCATCTAACACGATGCCTGCTTTTTGTGTCAGCTCGTTTTCGGGGATTAGCCCGACGCTGAGCAAAATCGTGTCGCAGTCGAATTCCATTGCAGTGCCTACAATCGGCTGCCGTTGGTTGTCAAGCTGCATAACGGTGGCGCCGGTGACACGCCGCGTTCCTTTGATTTCCGTGATTGTGTGCGACAGGTATAGTGGTATGCCAAAGTCATCGAGACACTGCACGATGTTGCGTGTTAGTCCGCCGGAAAACGGCTGAATCTCCACGCAGGCGAGCACCTGTGCTCCTTCAAGCGCCATCCGACGCGCCATAATCAGCCCGATGTCGCCGCTACCGATGATGAGCACGCGCCGCCCCACCATGTATCCATCGATGTTCAACAGCCGCTGTGCCGTTCCCGCGGTATAGACACCTGCGGGTCGCGTGCCGGGCGTTCCAATGGCGCCGCGCGTCCGCTCGCGACATCCCATGGCGAGTACGATGCTCTTTGCCTGCACGATGCGGTATCCGTCCGTCGTGTTCACCAGATGCACCGCTTTTTCCGGTGTGATTTCGAGCACCATGGTGTCGAGCTTTAATTCGATACCCGTCTGTGCCAGTCGTTCAATGAATCGCCCGGCGTATTCCGGGCCGGTGAGTTCTTCATGAAAATGGTGGAGACCGAATCCGTTGTGT
>JAFUFE010000042.1 GCA_017470085.1 Treponema sp. | reverse complement strand
ATCAAACCACAACAGGGGACGCCGTCGAGTTCAAGGCTTCCGGGCTATTATACATCAAAATTAGAAATCAAACCACAACCGCTCGCCGGGTCAACCCAGGTGTATGTGGCTATTATACATCAAAATTAGAAATCAAACCACAACAACCCCGCCCTTGGGCTGTACAAGATGAGGGCTATTATACATCAAAATTAGAAATCAAACCACAACCGCGAGCGATGATTTTGTTATAAAATTGTATAACTGATGCTTTACATTGTTATAATTTATCTATATAATTAATACCGAGAAGCATATATATGAATAAAATATTAGTATTAATAGCCGCTTTACTTCTATTCGCTGTAGCCATTTCAGGCTGCAATAGCCCTCTTGCGGGGAAGTCAGGGCCGTTTGTTATTACGAACACGACCGACCAAACTGTCTACGTTGCAATAACGCAGAACGGTGTGCGCTCTGTACACACGCTTGAAATGGGGAAAAGTTACGAGCTTCCGTTATATTATTACACCCCATCATATCAGGCGGTGCAAAGTGAAAGCAGCACAGACATTGATGACCGATTCAGCTTTACCCGTGGCGTAGATTACTTTGAAACGAAAATAGTAATGCCTTGATGAGGCTTTAATTAATTATAACGCTATCCCATTTTTCGCTGACAGTGATAGAGCACTGCCTGTCATTGGCATCGAGGGCAACAAAAGCCGGTGGCTTGAAATAAGGGGATGCTTCCGAGTACGGCATATACAACTTTATTGTTAACTCCCCGTTTGCACTGATTTTATACGCCGCCTTGTCTGCGTCATACTGTTCTGCGGGCACATCGCCTTTTCTGCCCAATAGGTCATTCTTTTCTGAAATGTACACATCATTGCTCTGTTTATTGTGTATCGTACATACAATGGATGATATGTCTTTTATAGTTGCGCTGCCGCCGCCGCTTGTATAGTACACCCGCGGGATACCGGTAAAAATAAAGTTAGGGTAGGTATATAACTCAAGCGTTATCGCCTCGTCTGTTGCCAGGTGATATTGTGTCGCCCCGTAATTTTTTACGGAGAATGTCACGTCAACAGATAACCCATTTTTGATTTCAAAATCATGCGGGAAAAAATGAGTACAGCCAACACAGATTAGTAAAAAAGCTGTTAATAACACTAATACATTTTTCATATGCACACCTCACAGTATCTAAAATATAATTTATTCAATTTTATAACAAAACCCGCTTGCCAGATAGAAATGACTATTATTGTATGGACTATTCAGATAACACTAAAGGCGCGTAATAGCACACCTCCCGCGCAAGGCACTTTTCCCTGTGTGACAGCGTGGGGTAACTGTCTATAATTTCCATAGCTTTTGAATATTCGCTCATCGTAAATAACAGTCATTTTCATATACAAAACAGACTTTTGTTATAAAATATTTATCAATAATTACTTGATTTTGTTATATTTTGTTTATATACTTGCATAGAAAGGCGAGACAATGACATTTCTGTCAACAAAAATAAAGAGCAAATGCGCTTTTGTTCTTTGCGCATTAATTGTTTTCCTCTCATCTTGTGATATGTTCAACGCTTTACAAGAGAGCTACAGCGAAGAGGCTATTATTGGCGATTATCATACCAGTTTTTACGCTCGCTATTGTTATGTCGAAACCTGTAATCTAGAAAAATTCTTTACCACAAATAATTCTGGGGATGAAAAATCATTCATCATAAAAGAAGCCCGTGCCTGGGGAAATGGCGTTATAACAATAAATTTCCCGGAAAGAAGTATCACAGATTTAAAACTGAAATACTCTTGTAGTGCACATGGCTCGCCTGTACCACAAGTCAATGTGTTCGTCAATTATCGAGAAAACGGCTTTAAAGTTAGTGAAGCATCATATCATGGCATGGTGGGAACATATCACATAAATACCACAAAAACATGAACGATATATATTGAATTTGTGCTCCCGCGGGATTCATGGGACGCCTATTCCAGTGATATGCAAATAGATATATATTATGTCGATATACTTTAAATGAGAGTTATTATATATGTCTAGAACATTTGAAGGCGCTCGCTGTAGTGAATCGTGGTCTCAAGTAGGCTCTTTTAGCAAAGAGCACCCGGCAGGGTAGTATTACTCTTAAAGATTCAACAGGGACGATAAACTTCTGCACTATTGATAGTGATTCACAGATAGCATCACCGCTTCAGTTTTGCGATTATGACAAGGTAATTAAATCGCTCGTTCTTGTATCTCCGCAAGATAAAAATGCATCTAACTGCTTGATTAAATGTCCAAATGATAGTCCCTATGTAAAAAATATACTCGGGGAGAACAATAACAGTATTTGTGCTTTAAGAAAGTATCAAACTTAAATATCCCATATTTCACCTTCGTCGATGTACAAAAACGGGCAGGCGGGAATCTTCACGCTCTTTTTGCGCAATAGCGCGACTGCCGCCTAAAAAAGCACCTTGACAAAGCTGCTGTTTGTGCCGTATACTGTCAATGGTTGAGGCTGGTGAACGAAGCGGAGTAATCCGTTGATACCGCCCCGACCCCATTTTATTTTAAAATATCTTTGCGATACATTATTTTAGTTTTTCCATTCTTAACAATTACAAGGCATTCAATATCAGTTCTATGCAATCGTTGCTTTATTCCTTGCATTATTGCGTCATCAGAAATATTGCTTTTCACATGTACTACAAGGTTTTTCGCCTGTCCGTTGCCCGAACGTAAAGCACTATCAATAGCGGAAACAGTCGGCGTATAATTTGTTTTGACCTCCCATTTTTCGCCGTCGATAATCGCGTCCGCAGACCTAACGCCAGTTTTCTTTGACGGCGCGATTAATGTTACCGCTTTTCCTTGTCGCGCAAGCGGCATGAGAGCGGCCAGGTTCTCCGCCTCTTCTTTTCGTTCCTTTGTGTACGCAGTAGTTACGCTCCCTCCGCTGTACGAGCTGTATAGCGCGCGCACCCCCGAAGCGTTCACCTTTACCGCCGCCGCTTGCTTCCCGCCGCCCGTGCCGACATATTCCCGCGCGTAGTCGCGCCGTATGCCCGTCTGGCGGCAGAACTCGCGCGCCTGCGCCTGCCATTGCCCCAGCTTAATCCTTGCGGCGGTGTTGTCCTCTCCAATCGCTCCGAGCGCGTCAGCTTGCAGCTTATACTTGCGTACGGCGCACCGCACGCCAGCGCACATTCAGTGCGGGCGTTGAAGCCCGCACTGAAATGCAGTGCCGCTTACGGCCGCGTTGTTTGCCACTTGCCAGTATTTGCATTCCAATACAAAATAGTACTGCCTGAACACACCAATTTCATGCCGGTCTGGTCGGTTTTGAGCTTATTCTCGATGCCGGGGGTGAATGTTGCGTCCGGAAGGTTAATCTCCGTAAGCAAATCACAGCCGTCAAACGGAAGAACAGAGCCGGTGGTCGTTCCGCCAGCATATGTATGCATGCTCCCCTGTATCCACGTCGAAAAACCTTTAATCGTGACGTCAGTCAAAGCAGTGCAGTCGTAGAACATGGCATTTCCAATTCCTCCACTTTCTAGAGTAATATCAACTTTGGTGATGCCTCTGCAGCTGGCAAAGATTCCCGACCCGAAAGATGTTGGAAGGTTTCTTTTGTTGATTGCAGTCATTGTAACAGCTTTTATCGCAGTCTCCTCAAAAGCGCCGGCGCCAATCCACTCTAAACCCTTCCCTGACGGAAGCGTAAGAGCGGTGATGCCGGTTCCCGAAAACGCGTACGCATCGATAGACTCCGCCTGTGAAAGGTCAAGCGCTCCGCTGATCTCTGTGCCGTAAAAGGCGCGCTTTCCGATTGTTTTTGCAGTTGAAAGCGTGATGTCGCCGGTAATCGACGCGCAATTTTGGAACGCGCTGTCACCGATTGTTTTCGCTTTTGACAGGTCGCCGCCTGCAACAGTAATCGCAAGGTTTTGGAACGCGCTCTCGCCGATTGTCTCTGCGCTCGAAAGGTCGAGCGCGCCTGAAAGCGACGTGCCTAAAAACGCGTTGTCGCCGATTGTCGTTGCGCTTGACAGGTCGTCTTATTTCAACGCTTTGAGAAACCGCCCACAGTGTCGTCCTGTCTACTTTCAGTTTTCTTGCAATCTCCGCTTTGGAGATTCCTATTGCAAGCAGTTCCTGTATTATTTCTTCGTAGCCTGTCAGTTTTACCGTTGCATTATGGCTTCCTTCAATTCGCCCAATATGCAGGCCCATCGCCTTTCGCATAGCCAACGCCTCTTTTGTCCGCTGGCTAATCAAATTGCGTTCAATTTCCGCGCTCAGCCCGAACGCAAACGCCAACACTTTGCTCTGAATATCGTCGCCGAGCCGATAGTTGTCTTTTATCGTCCATACCTTGCATTCCTTGTTCATGCAGATGTGCAGGATTTCCATAATCATAAACAGGTTGCGCCCCAGCCGCGAAAGTTCCGCGCAGATAATCAGGTCGTCTTTTTGCACCACGTTCAGAAGCTCACCGAGCTTGCGCTTGTCGTAATTCTTTGTGCCACTGATGGTTTCTTCAATCCAGCCATCGATGTGCAGATTCTCTTTTTTGCAGAATTTGTTGATTTCGAATCGCTGATTTTCTACCGTCTGTTTGTCGCTTGAAACGCGGATATAGCCGTATGTCATTTTTTGTACCTTATATAAACTAATTTGTTAAAGTCTAGTTTTAGTACAAAATCATTTTTGAAAAATACACGGCAGAAAGTGCCGAGAAACTGCCGTGAAAGTGCATAAATTGCCTAGTAAGTTGCCTACTAAATTACCCAGTAAATTATGAATCGTGTATTTATGTTGCTTCGTGCAACCTTGCACCCTAATTCGAGCGAAGCGAGAATTCTTTGAGATTGGCTCCGTCAATCTCAGTGTACGCTATACTGACACCGACAAAAGTGATGAGCCTTTTATCAGTGTTATTTAGGCGTTCCCCGCTCCGATCCTTCACTCGCGCACTCTCGTTGTCGTGCACGTTCAGCGTTCAGGCAGACAACGTGCGTTTTCTGGACTTTCCTTGAGGGGCTTTGCGGTCGCCCCTTAAAAACTGTGCAACATTGTACTCATCTGTCACGACCTGAAAAGTCGGACAAAATGCCCGTGCTGCTGTTTTCAGTTTTTCACCCGTCTTTTTTTTGACGGCTATCGTGAGTAGCCCTCGCGTTCGCGCTCCCTGTTCAACTCAATCTGCCGTTCTTGCGCCAGCGTTTTTGCTTTCGTAAAGTAACGCTCGTAAAAGGAAAGCCCCTCGTCTTTTACCATTTCTGAAAAAGCGCACCTCCACTTTCTCTTGGTTTCAGCAATCGCCTTTTCAATTTCTGAAACAGGTGTGTCGCGGAGCATATCGGTATAGTCGCTTTCACCGTAACTGTATTCGCATACAATAGTGCCACTCGAATAATAGAATCGCTTGTGTCCGAAAAGCCGCTTGTGCAGTTCGGAAAGTTTCTTATCATATGATTGCTTCACCTTTGCGATTGCCGTCGCAATTCTCGCTTTGATTTTCTGAAACAGACTTTGCAAGGCGCTTTCTTTGTGACGGTTATTATTGTATTCGACAAAAGCATGATGTATCCATGAATCAGAATCCTTGATTTTGCAATGCAAGTTCTTTTGCTTCAAGCAATTCTTGTGTTTCATTGAGTTCCGCTTCCAGAGCTATGTTGTCCTGTTCAGCCTTGTAAATGTCTTTTTCTTTATGACTGGGCTATACCCTTTTGTACGGTTGATTTTGATACCCATCGACTCGCAAAAATCCATCAAATCATAGCGGAGCGCTTCCTCAAACTGCTGTTGTGCAGTGCCTTTTCCCCTTGCGGTGATTGACTTTCTATTGCATTTTTATTTGGGCGTTCCCTTCACTTCGTTCGGGTCGGGCTACTACAGGTTCCGCTATCGCTCCATTCCTACGCTCGCGTTGCTCGCTTCGGAACGGCTATGCCGCCTTCCGTATCCCTAACGCGCGCAATCGCGTATGTATAATAAATTTCCACTTACGGAAACGACGCAAAGCGGCGTATCCGTAATGCGCCTAGTTTAATACAATCCAAAGGTTAATGTTATTTGTTTTTCAAATCCATCCCGAACAATCGTCATATTCCAGACATCTCCAAGATTTGCATTCTTTCTGAAATCCATAAAATCTTCTGCCGAGAGAATTTTTTTATCATTAATTTTTGTGATAATATCACCATGAAAAAGATTTGCATAATAGGCAACAGTATTTTTGTACACAATATTTACAAAGCATCCTGTATTTTGCTTGTATCTATCTCTGTCTTGTTGTGTCAAATCTGCAACAGAAAAGCCCGGAATATATATGATTTTATATTCATCCGGGATCGATACAAACAAATATGATGAGAAATCATATCTCTGAACTGAATATGAATGTGTTGAATAAGAAGTGGTTGTATACGAACTTGTATATCCGTAGGCATTTCTATATGTATGATAATTTGTGTGAGGTACAGAATACACTCTGTTACGAGTATCTGTATATTCTTTTGACCATATCGCAATTTTTGCTTTCTTCTCTTTGCAAAGATTCATCAGTGCTTCATTTATCTCGGAGGTTTCTAATTCAGCCCCATTGAAACCTGAATATCCTATGCACCAATACCAATTTGAAGAAATTTCTCTAAATTTCCCGTCCAAATCAGATGTCTTTATTACTTCTGGAGTTTCAGTTTCTTTTAGGTATGCATTTGCTGGGAAATAATTATCCTCATACCAAGGGTTGTAGAAATCTTTAAAGCCTGTTGTCACACAACTTATAAATACGAAAACAAACAACAGGAAGCCTACAAAGCTCAATTTTTTCCGCATAAAACGCTCCTTTCAAATAAAATTATATCACAGTTTTTCATTGTTTTGAAATCTAAAACTCTTCAAACGGCAATTCAGGATGCTCTTTCCATTGTTGCTCATCGACTATTCCGTGTTGTTTTATTGCCTTTAACAATAGCCGTACACTTTCAAACACGGGATATGGATAATCAATGTGAGCATTTGAATAATATAGCACATTGATTCCATGTTTTTCGCATAAATCTTTTTTCGCTTTATCCCTTTCGATTGTAAGTTGATAAAAATCTTTTCCGCCAAATAACTCTGTCGGTGAAAAATGCTGACCTCCCTGACATTCTATCGCCACGCCATATTCGGGCAAAAAGAAATCAAGAAACATCTTTCGATTGAACACGAGCCAATCAAAAGTCTTTTCTTGCTCGAATTTTATGTTGTTTTTTATTAGAAAATGTCGTATCTCACCTTCTAAATTGCTCTGCGGACAAGTCGGGCAACCTGCGCCAAGCAAATGATTATTCGGTGTCTGCCAAAATTCACCGTGTTCTCCGCAGATTATGCAGACTTTTTCCTTGTTGCCTTTGTATTCGACTTTGCTGTAGTCGTATCTGTCGCCATAAATCGCTTTTGCTTTTTTGATAAATTCTTCTGTCGTAGATTTTGGACATGCAAAGCATTTCTGACAGCCATTTCCTATAAAATGATATTTTGCAATCTGCCAAAATTCCCCATGAACAGGGCAGATAATGCAAACTTCTTTATTCGCGCCATTCCATTCAACTTTAGAATAATCATACCGCCCTTTGTGAATAGCCGTTGACCGAGAAATAAAAACTTCTTTTGTAATTCGTTGGCGACCACTGCAAGTCGGGCATTTATGACCGTTAAGAAAATTGTTTGGAGTTATCCAAAAATCGCCGTGTTTAGAGCAAGTTATGCAGACTTTTGTCGATGTGTTTATAAAATTGACTTTGGAATAGTCGTAGGAATCGCCATATAATTTTTGCGTACGGTCTACAAAGTCAGAGAAACTTAATCTTTTTGCCATTATTCCCGTCCTCCTGCTCTGTCCGCGCTCATCATATCAATCAGCGTACCGTCGCACTCTGGATAATGCTTGCAGTGTATATACGCTTCGCCATCATCAGGAGAAACAACAACATTCGCTTCGTTGTACAGATATTCCTTGCCACAGTGAATGCAATGCACTTTTGCATCCAGCTTCAAATGTGGAAACGCTTGCATACCGCGCTCCAATTCCGCAAATCTCGCTTCGCCGTACAGGATTGTCGGGGTCAGGACTTTGTAATCAAGATATGTACCATGGCAATTAGGATAGTTTTTGCAAACGACCATCGTGAGATTCTTCTCATTGTCTTTTATGACTTTGGACTGCTTAAAGTCAAATGCCTTTCTACAGTGCATACAAAATACAGATGAATCCTTGCGCAAACTGCCAGCAGGATTGTGCATATCGTCAAATTGATTCAATGCTTCGCTTCTGAACTTTCCTTGCAAGACCGTGATTTTATCGGTCGGCAAATGCACGATTTCCTTTGCGTCGCCAAGCTGATAATACTGGTGGGCATAATCAAGCACTGCTTCCGCACCGTATTGCGCAACGCCCGTAAACCGAAGCGTTTTTTTCCAATTCTGCACATCCTGTGCGTGCTTGAACCTGCGGAGAAGCAGTTCCGCAAGTTCCTGTTCTGTTTCCGAAGCGTGAATCAAATCATCCCACTTCTTAAAGCCGACCATTTTTGCAATTAAGTGCTGTGCGCGAGCTAACTTGATGTCCTGTTCATCCTTGTCGTCAAATTCGTAATAGAAAAACAGGTCTCCCACATCGTAGAATTTCCAGTCGTAGTGATAGGAAATGTAGCCGTCGTCTTCCACGGTCTTTGTTTGAGTTTGCCAATCTTTTAAAAGATTTTTCGCTTGTTTCTTGAAGAAATCAAGATGAGACATAATGATACTCCTTGAGCATCTGTTTTATTGCGTATGCTTTTTTGCCAGTACCGTAGGCAGCAACAAACCCGATGCTCTTAGGTAATCATTATTTGTTTGGTATGGTATGATAAAAATCTTCGCACTGGCTGCGAGCTCTACCACGGAACTAATTTAAAGATAAGGAAATTTGAGTTCATCGTCAAGTGTAATTTCCGAGCGTTAGGGGCTGTAGCACCGCTGTAGGCGTTCTGAAATGAGCGAAGCGAATGGAAGAATGGAGCGCGGTTAGCGCGGAAGTGCGAAAGACCCGACCGCCGCTTGTCGGCGGGAACGCCCAAAATAATTCCATAAATAGGTAGGCCTTTTACATGACTTGTTTATTTCCTACTTGCCTTTTTTATCTGAGCAGTCCTTTTGATAAGTCCATTCTCGGTAAGGTATTGCAAATCGCGTTTTATCGGTTTTTCGGTAACACGCAGCTTTTCTGCGAACTGGCTGGCTGTATTAAGACTCGCCGTTTTCAAGTATTGCAGAATCTGATTTTGCCGTTCATTTTAAACAAAATGTTCAGCTCATCAGTCGTGAAAACATCTTTCTTGTTGCTATTTCGTCTGAACTTTGGAAAATGCGGAATCGGAATATACGGCAAACCCATGAACGGTGCTCCTTCATACACTTCGCCTACGGCCGTCAGAAAATTCTTCTTCCAACTGCCTGAATGTTTATCAGCGGCAAGAAAATCAATCACCATCGGCACGGTCAGGTTTTGCAATTCAAGATTTCCAAACCGCTCAACAAAAACATTCAGCAAGAACCGCTTGCATTTAAGCATTTCGATAGCAGAGCTTTTTCCCAGTTTTTCCATAAGCTCGATATTACTGCCCGCTAAGCATGTACATCCATTCAGCGATTTTCGCGATGGTGATTTTTTGCCGGGCGAACAAGGGCAGCAAAGCGGAAACAAAGGCATATTCGCTACGCTTGTTTGGCTAATAGGAAGTGGTTGACATTTGCGCTCACGCGCATGGTCATACGCTTCCGCCTGTGTCTTACACTCTTTGCAGACTTTCTGCCGCATTTTGCCGCTATGGGATCATTCCAATAGCAATACCATTTATGTACAGTTTTGCCTTTTGATTGAACTGATTTTTGAAGATGTGGTACTGTAAAATCTATTTCTTCTTCCAAGAAGAAAATAGAAAACACTTACTGTTTGCTTACTATTTTCAATCCCCCTGAAGGTCAGAATGCTTTATAAATGATTGTATTATAAAAACCTAGTGTTTATCTCACCATGCCAGAACTTGGGCCATCTAGGACTTGAACCTAGGACCAAAGGATTATGAGTCCTCTGCTCTAACCGACTGAGCTAATGGCCCGACAGCTACACATCGTAGCACGGAGTACCGGGGATGGTCAAGGCTGTTGAAGAGCGTTCCGAATCGCAGCAAGTTGCGCAGGCGAAATTCCCACTGTCTGGAGCACATATCGCTCTGCAACGTGTGCCACATTTTTGTCGGTAACGCGTTTGCCGTCATTTAATTGGGTAAACATCTTTGGAATCGTCTGACCGATAGCCGTGTATTGTTCGGTGTCTTTCTGTACGCCGTAGTAATTCTCAAAACTCAACATGTAGTCAGCAGTCATTTCGGCAAGCGTCGCGCCATTGAGCGCTTCGAGTAGTGCAGAGACAAAACCGGCACGGTCTTTGCCTTCATTGCAATGCACCAGATATGGTCCGGTGGGATGTTGGCTCAAAAATACAAGTCCGTCGTACAATTTAGCAATAAAGTCAGGGTCGGTAAATGAAACTCCCATATTTAAGAATACAACGGCATCGTCCGCGGCCAGAGAGGCATAGTACGGCGCCTGTGACAAAACGGCGCTCTCTTCGGAATCGGCAAGGTTCAGCACGGTTTTAATGCGCGCCGCTTCAACTAAACCGGCCGCATATGGTCCACGCGCATCGGCAAGGACTGGGTTGCAAGAACGGTAAAGCCTGTTTTCTGCAATCTTGCCAGCAGACACGGCGCGGAAATTGGCAAATACTTCGTCTGAAACATAGTCATCGCGGGATTCGCTCCGTTTGAGTTGGCGAACTTCATATTGCTGGAGATACCCTGCTTTTTCTTTCAAGGTGATGGTGACCGGCGTTCCTGTTTCTCCGCCGCTTGTACGGGAAAAGTTGCCCATATTTATGGCGATAGACACGGTATCGCCGTTTACGCGAATAAGAAAACTGCCGTTGTCGACATCGCTGTAATTTGTACCGACGGGTGCGTCAAATGTAACCGTCCCAACGGTCACAGTCGTTAAATCGCCGGGGGCATAGCCGTATGCACTGAATTCTGATTCTGGTACGGCAAGTGCGCAGTTGCCATATTTATCGATTTCCGCGATATGAGTATTGACTGTGGGGACATCGGCCGTCTTTGATGTACCGGTACAGCTTGCTATAAGGACTGCTATACTGGTAACGATGGACAAAGTGATTGTCAGTTTTCGTAATGTGCTTTTCATGTAAGTGCCTCCATAACACTAGAAAGTATAGCAGAAAAACCTATTCTGTAAAATATGTTCTGTAAAATGCAACAACGAGCGAAACATCAGTTTCGGGAGTTGTTGCATTGGTGCGCGTCTCGCGCACACGTAGATACACGAGTTTCTGAAAGAAACTCGAAGTTAAAATGCGCACGCTATTTCAGTGCGCATTTTAAACGTTCTGTAAAATGCAACAATGAGTGAACCGTCAGTTTTAAAAATTGCGGCACTTCTTGCGTGGGTGCAATGAAATGAGCGTGCGCACTCAATACGCGAGTTTTTGTGAGCGAATTGCAGCGGAGCTTCGAGCGAATTGCAGCGGAGCTTCGAGCAAGGTAGAAATTAAAAAACACCACACTATTTGAGCAGGATTTTTAAACATCCCCCCCAAAAGCGACTGGAGCAGGCGTATTTTATAGGGGCAGGCTGTTGTCAATAGCTGTCGCATTATGCATTGACATGTCACGTCATTTTTATTATAATAATATGGTAGTTTTCAAAATAATGTGTTTTGTGGTGGCACCAAGGCGATGATGTACACCGCGTTTTGTTGTTTATCAATGGAGCGCTTTGGTGTGTCTGCGGCACGAACACAAAACCGCGTTTTTGCCGTTGTCATCGGCTTTTCCAAAGGAGTATCACGTGATAGCAAAAAAAGGTGTATTTTTTACCGGAGTGCTCTGTGCGCTCTTCATGATTTCTTGCCAGTCACTTAATTACCGCAAACAGACTATTGCAGAACAGACGCGTTATTATGAGGCGTATATTCAGTATCCGCAATTTGACGGCTATGACACAGTGAATGAGCGCATTGAACAAATCGTACTCGTGTCTTTTGATCAGTTTAAGTCGAGCGCGGAAACGAATTGGATTGAGTCGAATCGTGCGCATAAAGAAATGAATGCAATGCAGAATGATGATCTTCCGCCATTTGAATACAGTGTGATAGGCGAGCAGGTTATCAACAACAATCGTTATATCAGTGTTTTGCTCCGAACGTATAACTTTACCGGCGGCGCACACGGCATGACAACGCTCGCATCGGTGACGTATGACAAAACAAACAACACTTTTTTGACGATTACGGACATCAATGATTTTACCTATGAGCAGTTGGCGGAAATCTGTCAGGCAGACTTACAAAAACAGCTTTCAGGGGAAAAAGCATGGTATGCGGACGGAGCCTCCGCAGATGAAAGCAATTATCGCATTTTCACGTATGACGGAAAAACGCTCACGGTTTATTTTGAACCGTATGCCGTCGCCCCGTATGCGGCTGGAGTTCAGCAGGTACAGATAGCTGTTCCACAGCGAGGCACGATTAACTAGTGCAAATTAAGATTCAAGCGAAATCATTCAATATTGAGAGCTCGTGCACGCACGAAAATGATTTTTTATCGGCAGGCGCAAAGCTAAAAATCCCGCGCAATTTTTAACAGCACACATGCGTGCAAAAAAATAAAAAAATGCTTAACTTTTTTTCTGATTCTCCGATAGTCAAAGTGTAGGGTGGCGGAAGCACTCACAGATTGTCATCATAAGGAGATGGATATGGTTATTAATCACAATATGAGCGCAATGTTCGCTCAGCGCGCCGAAGGGCTCACGGAACTCAGCAAACAGAAAAACATGGAAAAATTATCATCGGGCATGAAAATCAATCGCGCCGGTGATGATGCATCCGGTTTGGCTGTTTCAGAGAAAATGCGTTCTCAGATTCGTGGCTTGAATCAAGCTTCAACGAATGCCCAGAACGGCATTTCCTTTATCCAGACGACGGAAGGCTATCTGCAGGAAACGACTGACATCATCCAGCGTATCCGCGAACTTGCCGTGCAATCTTCGAACGGCATCTACAGTGCGGAAGACCGCATGCAGATTCAGGTTGAGGTTTCTTCGCTCATTGCTGAAATTGACCGCATAGCAAGTGCAGCCCAGTTCAACGGCATGAACATGTTGACGGGACGTTTTGCTCGTCCGACTGGTGAAAACGTGGTAACTGGCTCAATGTGGTTCCACATTGGCGCGAACATGGATCAGCGCACGCAGGTGTACATCGGAACGATGTCTGCTATGGCACTCGGGCTCCGCAACATCGGCGATGAATCAATCATGACGCTTGAAACGCCAGAGGAAGCGAACCGTGCAATCGGTACGCTTGATGAGGCGATTAAGAAAATCAACAAGCAGCGCGCGGATCTGGGTGCGTACCAAAATCGTCTTGAAAAAGCGGTGGTCGGTCTTGATATCGGTGCGGAAAACTTGCAGGCATCTGAAAGCCGTATCCGCGATACCAACATGGCGAAAGAAATTGTTGACTTTACAAAGAACAATATCCTGTCGCAGTCCGGTACCGCGATGCTTGCGCAGGCGAACCAGTCAACGCAGAATGTTCTGACGTTGTTACAGTAGTAGCAGCACAGGATGATGCAAAAAACACGCACGGTGCCGTGCGTGTTTTTTTATGCCGTTCACTTTCCGCATCACTATGTGCGATTATTTCATCCAAGAGTACAATCAGCGATTGGCGCGTTTTTTATGAGCGCCCGCGTAATGGCAATCCGCTGATTTTTTCCGCCTGACACGTTTTCTGCGGCAGATGCGGCTAACAGTGACCGTTAGCGGTTCCCCATCTCTTTGCTCTTTATCTGCGGTTGATTGTCTTTTTCGCGTATGGCAACGCGGCGGATTTTCCCGCTGATAGTTTTTGGCAGCGCATCTACAAATTCGATAATGCGCGGATGTTTGTAATTCGCCGTCTGACTGATAACGAACTCCTGTAATTCGCGTTCAAGCCGTTTTCCCGGCTCATAACCGTCGGTGAGCACAATCGTCGCTTTAACCAGTTGCCCGCGTCGGGAATCTTCCACGCCCGTCACCGCGCATTCCAGCACCGCCGGATGCTGCTGTAAGACGCTTTCTACTTCAAACGGACTGATGCGGTAGCCAGAGCTTTTGATGATGTCATCAGTGCGACCGACGAACCAGATGTAGCCGTCTGTGTCAAAGTACGCGGTGTCACCGGTGTGATACAAACCGCTGTCAAACGCGTCCGCGGTGAGCGAAACATCGCGATAGTAGCCGACGAATAGTCCGACCGGTTTCCCCCGGGAAATATCGATCACGATTTCACCGACTTCTTCCGGTGCGCACTTTTTGCCTGTTGCGCTGATGATGTCGACATCGTATCCCGGTGCTGGCTTTCCCATGGAGCCGGGGCGCACGTCCATGCCGGGAAAATTGCCCACGATAACGCTTGATTCAGACTGCCCGTACGCTTCAACTATTTTGATGCCTGTTTGCTCATAAAACTTATTGTAAACTTCTGCGTTGAGCGCCTCTCCTGCTGTGGCGCAGTACTTGAGCGACGACAAATCGTATTTTGATATATCCTGTCGGATAAGATAGCGATACACAGTGGGCGGTGCGCAAAATGTGGTGATGCCGTAATGGGCGATTTTTGATAGTATTTTGTCTGGGCTGAAACTCGTCATATCATAAGCGAACACCGCTGTTCCTGCAAGCCACTGGCCATAGAGTTTGCCCCACACTGCTTTTCCCCAACCCGTTTCTGCTACCGTTAAGTGCAGACCGTCATCAATGACGTTCTGCCAATAGCGCGCCGTCACGATATGTCCGAGCGGATACGTGAAATCGTGTTGCACCATCTTGGGATATCCCGATGTGCCCGACGTGAAATAGATGAGCATGATGTCGCCGTTTCGCGTAGCGTATTCTCCTGACGGTCGGGTAAACTCGCTCGAACATTTTTGACATTCGGTGTGATAGTCTATCCAGCCATCACGCGGAGGGCCGACCGTTACCAATGCCATAACTGACGGAGATGCCGCGCGCGAGTTTTCGATTTCTTTCTGCACTTCAGGCGCATCATAAGAAACAATCATCTTGATAGACGCAGCGTTATTGCGGTACTCGATGTCTTTCTCCAAGAGTTGATCGGTTGCGGGAATGGCAATGGCGCCGATTCGGTGGAGCGCCATCATAAAAAACCAAAACTCATACCGCCGCCGCAAGATGAGCATGACGGCGTCTCCTTTGTGTATGCCGCGCGCACGTAAAAAATTTGCCGTTTTCCGTGATGCTGCGGCAATCTCTGCGAACGTAAAAATTTTTTCCTCACCATTGTCGTCGCACCATACGAGTGCGCGTTTTTCAGGTACATCCTGTGCATAGCGGTCGACCACATCGTAGGCAAAGTTGAAATCAGTCGGTATTTTTAGTTTGTAATTTTTTTTCAAATTTTCATATGAAGAATAATGAGAATCACCGTCGATGTAGTCAGTGTATAAGACCATAGTATCCCCTTGTGATTAAACGGCTACGGTAGTTTTTGCCGGTGTCGTTTGCAGTATCATTCAGTATGACATTTTTTATTGCTTCTGTCAAAAACAAAAATAGCGCATCTTTGGGACAGTGGCAGAACGCAGTCATCTGTACCGCATGGCTGGCATTTTTTGTCTGCGGAAAAACAGTGTTTTAAAACGACGGCTGTCAGGCACACACATTCCTTCCACTTGTCAAAAGGCGCTCTTTCAATTATTATAAAAAACACGCGGCTGTCATATAACGGCTATTATACGACCTTCCCAAGGTTGATACGGGGGTTCGACTCCCCTCAGCCGCTGATATTATTAAAAATAAAAATTGATTTGTGCGGAAATAAACTCTGCACGTATCGAAGCAGGGCTGGTCAAGAATCACGCTGTTTATACGACTTCTTACGACCGGCAGACTGCGTGAACAGGTGTTACAGAAAACGACTTACGCTGTGCTCCAAATGGCAAGACGCCATTTGCGAATCTTCTGTGGAGCGATACGAGCGCCGGCGAGTGGAGTGCGTGCAGAACGGTGCGCGGTAGCACATAACAGGGCAGCTGTTAATGTTCGGGGAAAACGGTATAATGCGTCTATGACAAGACAACCGGCAGATTACACGACGCTTTTTGTGGATTCTGCGCTCGTGGCGCTCAACAAGCGTTCTGGGCTGTCGGTTTCTGCCGATCGGTATAACAGCGCGGCGCCACGTCTTGACGTAATCGCAGAGAAAGAATTCGGGAAGCTCTATGCCGTTCACCGCATCGACAAAGACACATCAGGAATTATTCTGTACGCCCGAACGCCGGATGCCCATAGAAACCTTTCGCGGCAGTTTACTGCGCACAGCGTTCAAAAAATATACCACTGTATTGTTCATGGGCATCCGGCGTGGCAGACGCTCCACGTTGACGTGCCGCTGCGTACTGATGGGGACACACAGCACCGTACGGTTGTGAGCCGACAGAATGGGAAACCGGCAGTTACCGATTTTACGCGTATTGCCGATTGCGGAAAATATTCGTGGATTGAAGCGCGGCCGATTACTGGGCGTACACACCAAATCCGCGCTCATCTTGCAGCACATAATGTGTATATTGTCTGTGATTCGCTCTATGGGAAAACTGACGCGCCGATCTATTTGAGTGCTATCAAATCACACTGGCGCGGAAATACAACCGACGAACAGCCGCTCGTCGCGCGGCTTGCGCTTCATGCGTATTGTATAATGGTTGCACATCCCGATACGGGCGAACCGCTTTCTATTACGGCGCCATACCACAGAGATATGGCGGCCGCACGGCGCCAGTTTGAAAAGCGTTATGGGGCAAGTGCATTTGATGACCGCTTCTCTACTGTTTGATATACGGCAGCTGTACAGAACACGGGGGGAAGGGGCGCTGCGTATAGCTATGGGCGCGCGCCGGTATACGCTCCTACCCCGGACGCGGAAGGCGCATGACTGCCAGCGGCAGGAAATGCGTTCCCGGCTGCCGGTAACAAACGGGCGGCCGGGAATGAAGTGTATACGGAACCGGTAGCGGCCGGCTTTCAAATACAGCTCGGTCGGTCTGGATTACTCGATGCCAAGTATTTGGAGAATGTTATCCGTGCATTCTTTCCACGTAGTGAAACGCACGTGCGGTAATGGAGCGACTCCGTCTTTGTAGGAAGTGATCCATGTTTCCAACGCATCGGCAAGTTCGGCGCAGGTAAAACCGTTGAAGAAAAAAGCGCCGTCGCCGGATACTTCTCTGAAGATGGGAATGTCGCGCAGGATGAGCGGTTTGTTATATGCAGCGGCTTCCATTATGGCCAAGCCGAAACCTTCTCCTTCTGATGCGAAGATGAGTGCCGAACAATTTTCGTAGAGTGCATTGAGCTCAGCATCGCTGATATACGAGTCATACCAAAAAAGTTTGTGGTTGAGATACGGGCTCGATCGTATGCGAGCGATTGTGGTTTTATTTTTCCATCCAGGTTTACCGACTATAGTAAGCTGCATATCGATTCCCTTTTCCCACAATAGCTCGCAGGCACCGACGATTTGATCGTATCGTTTTCGCGGCTCAACGGTGCTGACCGCGAGCAAGGCTATTTTTTCTATACCGTCGGCAGCACTGGGCACGGGAAGCGGTTTTTGGCTAAAAACAGAACCTAAATGTACGTATGTGGTCTGTATATTTTTATTTTTTGGCAGAGAAGGATGCTCTTCAATGTACTGCTTGATTTCGTCGAGCGTGGATTTTGAATTTGCGATGAGCCCGGTGTAGTTGATGATTATTTTCATCCACCATCGGAATCCAATAACGCTTCGTTTGGGGAAATATTGCGGATAGCAGAGCGGCAATAAATCGTGGACAAAAAAATAAAGTGGGATGCCGTATCGGTACAGTTTGTCTAACAACAGCTTATTGCCAGCAATCGCATACCGCGCGGGTTCAAGGAATAAAAAAATGTCTCCTTTTTTTACACGAATCGGTTTCTTTGTTTTGCAGTTATAAAATCCGACGGGAGCAACGCGCGTATAGATTTCGACTATAGTGTATGCAAGGTTTTTTTCATGGAGTGATGCAATAACATTTTTTGATACGCGCGGAATTCCTGTTCCGGTGTCATTTCGGAATGTGTCGGATATATCGACAAAAAGGCAACGACTATCTTCCCGTTGTTCGTCAATGATATGAGTATAGTTCCATGGGAAATAGAAAATATTTTTCAATGCAAAAAATATATATTGAATTTGCATATATACGATGATACCACAAAATATATTGTTCGGCTACTGGCGGTTATCTGCGAATGAGGCGATACTGCAAAAGCTAAAATTGGTTTACGTAGATTTCAATTTCATACGGACGGTTAATATTCGCCGCTGCGCTTGGGCTTCTACGATAAAAATCGTTCCGTTGTAGATGCACAATTCACCGACAGACGGCAGACTGCCAAATTGTTCAAGCAACCAGCCCCCCAGTGTATTGAAATACTCCGACGATACGTTCAATTTAAAAAAATCATTGATGTCAGTCAGCTGTATGTCTCCCGGCACCAGAAATTCATTGATGCCGGTAACCTGCACGCGAGATTCCGGTGTGGCATCTGCGGCATCATCAGTGATACGACCAAATACTACGCGCGTTACGTCGCTCATAGTTACGGTACCAGAAAAGACGCCGTGTTCGTCAAGCACAACAGCAAAGTCGCTACGTTCTCGGCGAAAATGCGTGAGTAGTTCAAATACCGTAAATGTTTCCGGCACGAACACTGCGGGCTGCATACACTGCCGCACAAATCCTTCTGATGCAGCAGCAACGGGCGTATTCTGAAAGAGGACGCTCTTATAATCAAGCACGCCGACAACGGTTTCTGTTTCCTGTTTGTACACCGGCAGACGATCATCGGGCGCAGACAAAAAAAGGTGGACTGCGGTTTCCCTGTCGTCGGTATCGTATATCGTCGGTATGAGTGAATGGTGTTTCATAATGTCGTGTACGTCTAAGTCACTGAATTGAAACACTTTGTTGAGCATACGCATTTCATTTTTTTCAATAGTTCCTTCTGTTGCACCAACGGCAAACAGCGCCTGCAATTCTGCTGTGGTGATGCCTTGCTCATCATCGTGCCAGAGTGCGTCAACTATGTGTGCAATTCCACGAGCGATGTTTGTAAATAGCCACACTACAGGAAACAGTATTTTCTGTAAGATAGCCAGTACGGGGGCAGCTGCGCGCGCAGTGGAAACTGGATGCCCGACCGCATATGTCTTTGGGATGATTTGTCCAAACGTCGTCACTAAAAATGCAACGGTTACCGTCGCGATGCCAACGCCGCCAGCTCCGACAAGACGGATAGCTTCTGCTGTGGCTATGGCAGCCGCGAATGTATTAGCACAATTTGTTCCGATTAAAACAAGCGTAATCAAACTATCGATATTGTTGTAGAGTTTTTCCACGCGTTTTGCCCCCGGAACCGCGTTCTGCAATAGTTCACGAATTTTTATTTTTGTTAATGACAGATACGCTGTTTCTGAAGACGAAAAAAAGCCGATGCAGACAATAAGAAAAACGAATGCGATGATTGTTGCAATGTTCATACTGTGCCTTCGTGCGCGGGGCATGCCGTAATATGAACCATTCCGACACGACGCGCATCAACGGAACAGATCGTGAATCGATATCCGTTGAACCATACGACATCCTGTGGTTTTGGCAATCGGTCGAGTCGTTCTTCAAGCCAGCCACCAAGTGTTTCGTTGATAGTGGATTCGAGCGGAAATCCGAGCGGCGTTTTCATGTCACGCAGCAATGTTGATCCACTTATCGTAAAGTCTGATTGTACGCCGTCGGGAACGGACGTCGGTATGTCAGCGGCGTGTGCAACGTCGCCAAAGATGGCATGAGCAATGTCTTCTTGCGTTAATATGCCGTCTGTTCCGGAATATTCATCAACGATGATAGCAAGCGATTGTCGGTTTTCGCGGAGCAGCTGCTGTACTGATGACATTTTTTTTGTTCCGAGGATAAAGAGCGGCGGACGCATAACATTTGTTACAGAAAATGTTTCCCCCCGCTCTGAAACGTGTAGCAAATCCTTAAGATATAGCACACCGATAATATCGTCAATCGTCGTTTTGTAAACGGGAAATCGTGCGTACGCTGTGGTTTGCGCAACGGACAGTATTTCTTCATACTGCGCTGTGAACGGTAACGCAGTAATTTTGGTGCGCGGTGTCATGATGTCTTGCGCAGCAAGGTCGGTGAATTTGAAAATGCGGTTCATCATAATGTTTTCACCGTTTGCGAGTACGCCTGTTTCACTGCTGTAGTCGATGAATATTTTTATTTCTTCTTCCGTATACGTTTTCTTTTTTTGCTGCGTGTCAATACCGGTTATCCGTAGCAGCACGTGTACCGCGCCGGTTAATACATATGCAAGCGGGCGGAACAGTACAACAACTCTGTTGATAAAACCGGAAAGCGCATAGGCGATTGCATCGGCATGACGCGTTGAAATCGTTTTGGGCGTGATTTCCCCAAAAACTAAAAGCAATAGAGCCGCAGTTCCGGTTGCATATGCCACTCCGCCGGTACCAAATAAGCGTATACACAGCGCCGTCATAAGTGCAGAAAGCAGAATGTTGACGATATCGTTAGCTATAAGCAGTGTGTTGAATAATTGTTCTTTTTTGTCAAGCAACTTTCCTACGCGGAGTGCACGCACATCATGGGATTGCCGTTTGATGCGGAGGCGTAGTTTATTCATGGATAAAAACGAGCTCTCTGCGATTGAAAAGATGAGCGACAATATGAGCAGCAGTATAATGATACCGCCCAAAATAATGTATGCTGTGGGGGGGAGATCATTCATGTGTATCGGGATGTAACTCACGCGCACGTTCAGCAGCGTACACTTCATTAATCATCTGGAGCTCTGATGCTATCTGCAATGCATCTGTACTGTTTTTATCCGAGACTGACTCAAGCGCTTTCGTCAATAATGCGATAATTTTTTTATAGTTGCGTGTTTCTGCGCGGCCGAGTACATGTGCCGCTGCATAGTATGCCTGCATACGTTGAATGTCATTCAGCTGTTCATATTCTGCGAGCGTTTCGAATACACCGGACGCTTCATCATACCGACCGTCTAACAGTAAGTCAGCGGCATGTGAATAGGCGAGCGCTCCTACATATTTTCCAAATAGTCCTGTTTTATTCTGTGTGTCGAGGCGAATGACTTCACGACAGAGCGGATCAAGCTGATGCTGATATTTTGCCGGCATGGCGTCATATAAATCATCGATTGCGCGAATTTTTTGTTGTCCAGATGATTGCTCAACGAGCGCGATTTTATAATTGAGCGCCGTTGCCTGCGCGTTAGTATGAGCGACAGCGGCGATGAATGCATCGGGGGAAAGGAACGATGCGTCTATGGGAATGTCAGTTATGAAATATCCTTCTTTTGTTGCGAGCAGCACAACCGGGGATTCGCGTGTGTTTATGCGGAAATTTTTAACCGTCACCAGATTCTTTTCCCATTGAGCCGCAGCGCGTTCTGCCGCCGCCTGTGTCGCCGGAGATGCGTTTTCGTGTACCGTCGTGCGTGCGTATGAGCTATCGGAAAAATCAAGCCGTACTACTACAGACTGTTTTTTTATAAACGAGATAAATTTTTTTGTATTGAGCACGGCGTTTTCAAGACGGGTACTGTACGTGTCTTCGCCAGAGCGCGTGATTACGAGCAGGATTGTTTTATTGCTCCAGCTGGCAGCTTTTTGTGCAGCCGCGAAATCGTCATACTGCTGCACGCGTGCTTTTTGCATACCGCATGACGAGTTTACCATCAAAAAGAGGCACGTTGCTCCTATTGCAACAATCCGGTTCATATGATATGGCATTGTAGCACATCGGCGTATTGTTGCAAAGAGCGGTATGCGTATTTATTGGAGAGAAACACAAACCGAAATAAAACGTAGTCCGTGTGCCGCTCAACAACGGCTTTCGGCCAGAATCTGCCGGCGATGCTGTTTTCGTGCTGCAGTGGTATTGAATAGTGCCGCCCGCGTTAGCGATTGTAGTGAAAATCACTGCACGGCATAGGTCAGTATGCTGTGCAGTGATTGGAGCGGAAAGCGCGGCGGCGCAGATGCGCCGCAACGCCCGAAAAAAAATACAGAGCGTGCAGTTTTTCTGCCATATGAGTTTGTTCGTAAAGAGACAACCGCGGGTGAACCGTCAGTTTTAAAAATTGCTGCACTGCTTACGCGGGTGCAATGAAATGAGCGTGTGCACTTAATACGCGAGTTTTTGCGAGCGAACTGCAGCGGAGCTTCGAGCAAGTACACGTTAAAAATGACACGCCATTGTAGTGCGTATTTTAAACATTCGTTTTTTTATGTCACTGAAAATAACGCACGCCAGCGGTAAAGATATCTTGGATGCCGCTTTCGTCAGCATGTAATTCGGTGTTTCCCATAATATTTTTGCACAGTCCGCTTCCAATCATGCGTTCATTGTGCCCCATCTTGCCGAGGACATGACCATCGGGGCTGGTCAGACTTTCAATCGCACACCATGAGCCGTTCGGGTTGTCAGGTGCTGCGAGCGTCGGCCGACCGGAATCGTCAACGTACTGGGCAAACACTTGTCCGTTTTTGAACAGCGCTTTTGCCGTCGCATCGTTCAGTACTATGCGGCCTTCGCCATGGCTGATGGGGAGAACATGAACGCGCGGCTGGAGGACGCTCGTATCTTGCGCCCACGGAGAGCGAGCACTGACCATTCGTGTTCGTACCATGCGGGAGATGTGATGCCCGATCGTATTGAATGTTAATGTCGGCGAATCGGCAGTCATAGGGCGGATGTCTCCGTACGGCACGAGCCCTGTTTTGATCAATGCCTGAAAACCGTTGCAGATACCGAGCAGCAATCCGTCCCGCCGTTTGAGTAAATCCATGATGGCGTCGGAGATACGCGGTTCTCGCAGCACGTTTGCAATAAACTTGCCGGATCCGTCGGGTTCGTCGCCCGCGGAAAATCCGCCTGCCAGCATCAGTATCTGTGCCTGCGTCAGTTCGTGTGCAAAGGTGTCGAGGCTGTCGGCGAGCGCACAGGGGGTGTTGTTCGCAAACACGAACGTGCGTACAGCTCCTCCAGCGCGTAGAAAAGCACGTTCCACATCGTATTCGCAGTTTGTCCCCGGAAATATCGGAATGAGGATACGCGGCTGCGGCCGTCTTGCCGCTGATTTTTGTGTAAGGGGGTGAATCGCTGAGCGGCGTGCTGCAAGCAGTGAGTTGTGTTCTTGCTGCGCGTACCCCGGAAGCGATGTGCTGTCTGATGCCACAGCACCGGCCGGTGGAAATACATCTGTGAGCGTTGTTTCCCATGCACTGAACACGTTGGCTAGTGGAATGATGACAGGAGGTGCCGCTTTCGTCTCTGAAAACAGTATCCGTATCTCTGGTTCTGCGACTGTCGTACCGATTCGGATTACCGTACCGGGGACAAATGCACTGTCAGCGTCAAGCGCTTTTTCTGTTTCAACGATGATGACACCGTATAGCGGCACGAATAATGAGCGAAAGGAATGCACTCTGTTTTCCTGGGCGATATCGGTGCGGCTAGATACCGGTGTGCTGTGTGCTGCCGACACGCGGCGGCACGAGGCGACATCGAGTTGTATGCCGATGCGATTACCAAATGCCATTTTGGTGACTGCGTCTGCGATGCCGCCTGCTCCAACTGGATAGAGCGCCGCCAGTGAATGTGCGGTGTTCAGTTCATAGAGCCGTGCGGCGTTTTTCATGAATGTCGGCATATCCGGTGCAAGTTCGTCGGAATACGGTACCATAACAAGGTATACGGCACTGCCGGTACGTTTCAATGCGCCGCTTGTTACGTTCGCTTCATCATCGTGTGCCACTGCGAATGATACCAACGTGTGTGGTACGGATAATTTTTCAAACGTACCGCTCATGCTGTCTTTGCCGCCAATCGCAGCCGTACCGCACGCTTTCTGTGCAGAAAGCGCGCCGAGCAGCGCTGCAAGCGGGTAGCCCCACGTCTCTGCGTCAACCGGGCGGCCGAAAAATTCTTGAAATGACAAGCGCGCGCGTGAAGCATCACCCCCTAGACACGTTATCTTCGCCAGCGATGACAGTACGGCGATTTGTGCGCCGTGCCACGGGCTCCACTCACTGACGCGCGGATCGAACCCGTAGGTCATCATGCTAACCGTTGCTGTTTCCCGCGGTGCCGATACCGGGAGTTTTGCCACCATGCCTGCTTCCGGTGTTGCCTGATAACGGCCGCCGTACGGGAAAAGAACTGTTGCCGCACCGATGGTTCCGTCGAACTGTTCTCCTAGCCCGCGTTGGGAACAGCACGCCATGTCCGCACTGTTTGTGAGCCAGGCATCGACTAACAAGCGCTGTATAGCCGCCGCATCGGCAAATTCCGTTTCGTAAAGACCAGCGGCAGAAGAAAGCACCTGCTCCACGGCAGCAAGCGGACGAACCAACGGCGACTCCTGCGGCGGCAGTGGACTAGTGATGAGAGCGTGCGCACGGTGCGGCGCGCCTGCTGTCTCTAAAAATGTTCGTTCAATATTCACAATCGTTTTGCCGCGCCAATGCATCACTAGACGATTGGTGTCGGTTACATCAGCAATCACGACGGCGCGGAGATTTTCCTGTGCAGTGTACGCGATGAACGCATCTACATCGTGCGCGTGTACCACGACTGCCATACGTTCTTGCGATTCCGACAGAGCAATTTCAGTGCCGTTGAGTCCTTCGTATTTTTTTGGTACGGCATCGAGGGATATGTCCACACCGGCGGCAAGCTCACCAACGGCAACAGCAACGCCGCCTGCCCCGAAATCATTCGACCGGAGAATCATCTTGCTGACCGCGCTGTTTCTGAACAGCCGCTGAATTTTTCGCTCTTCAACTGCGTTGCCTTTTTGTACTTCGGCACCAGCGGTCGCAACAGACTGTTCGGTGTGTATTTTTGAGGAACCGGTTGCACCGCCAATGCCATCCCGCCCTGTGCCGCCGCCGATCAGGATAATTTTGTCACCGGGTGCCGGTTCCGCCCGAACTACCGCGGCGGCGGGGGCAGCGGCAATCACTGCACCGAGCTCCATGCGTTTTGCTGCGTATCCCGGATGGTAGAGCTCTGCCACCTGTCCCGTCGCCAGCCCGATTTGATTTCCGTACGATGAGAAACCACGCGCCGCTTCCCGAACGATTTTTAGCTGCGGCAGTTTACCCGGCATGGTGTTCGCACGCGGCGCCGTCGGATCGGCTGCCCCGGTTATACGCATCGACTGGTACACCCATGTGCGCCCCGAAAGCGGGTCACGGATTGCGCCGCCAATGCACGTTGCCGCACCGCCGAATGGCTCTATTTCTGTTGGGTGATTGTGCGTTTCGTTTTTAAACATTAAAAGCCATGTTTCCGTGGGGCAGGCAACTCCAGCAGCGTACGGTGTGCCGTGTTCATCAGTCGTGTATTTGACATCGACGTACAGCGAACACGCATTGTTTTCAGCGGATATCTCAAGGTCAGACAGTGTACCGTGTTTACGCAGAAAGCGTGCACCGATGGTTGCGATGTCCATGAGAGTCACCGGTTTGTCTGAAGACGATGCGTACAGCTCTGCGCGCAGTGCTGTATATGTTTCGAGCGATTCCCGAAAGAGCCGCTCATACGGGCCAACGGCAATGCGGATATCGTCAAGTTCAGTAGAAAATGTCGTGTGTCGGCAGTGGTCTGACCAGTACGTGTCGAGCACGCGAATTTCTGTTTCCGTTGGGTCGCGATTTTTGCTTTTGAAATAGTGTTGCAAGAACGTCATATCAGCGGCATCCATCGCAAGCGCCATTTCCGTACGGTATGTTTCCAGCTGCTCCGCATCGAATGCAATAAAACCGGCGACGGTGGGAATGTCCGGCGGCGGCGCTATCGGGAGCGAAAGCGTCTGCGGTTTTTCTGTGCACGCGTGCTGGGAATCTACAGGATTGATCAGGTACTGTGCGATGCGCTCGACGTCGTGCGCAGAGATGTCCCCGGTAAAAACGGCGACGTGGGCACACCGCACGCGTGGTACGGGCTGCTCTCCCGCGCCGGATGCAGCTGTCTGTGTTTTTGCCGCCACAGCGGATTTTCCCGCAAGCGCTGCGATGAGTAGCGACAGACATTGTTCTGCTGAATCTGCGCGCTGGTCATATTGTCCGGGAAGATATTCCCATGCAATAACCGTTTCCCCTGCGGTCAGCGGAAGTGTTTCAAAAAAACAGATATCGCTCTGCGGTTCAGAGAAAATACCGGTTGCCGCTCGGCGCACAATTGTTTCAGAGACATGCTCTATGTCATAGCGATTCAGGTAGCGCACGGTGGTCACACCGGTAATGCCGAGGAATCCGGTTACGTCGGAGCGGATTCGCGCCGCTTCATTCTGAAAACCGTCACGTCGCTCTACATATACACGAAACATACGTTTAGTATATAGCGAGTGGCGGCGGTTTTTCAAATATCGGTATAATACCTTTTTTCTTCATGCGTTTTCATCCATGCGGCAGTGTACGCTGTAAACCAGTCTGTCATTATTGTGGTAGGTGGACGGCTTCGGACGGTTTCATCTGCATCACCGTCGGTATGCGCTCGTACGATTGAACAACCGGGTGTACATCTGGTAGATTTTTGTAATATGTGGTATCATCGGGATGTAATAGCGAGCTGCTGTCTGCACGCGCGTATCGGTGCGGTGGCAAAATCAGCGGCGCCATACATTTTTAGGCGCGTGGATGCTGCACGGTATCTGGCACCGTCGGCAAATAGGCAGCAGCGAGCGATTCCGTTTTTTCCGAATGGGTAATCAATTTTGCCCTGCTTGATCGGCGCCGGCTGTTGCGGCAGACACACTGTGCAGCGCGTACGGCGTATTTGTGTGAGGAGCGGTTATGCCAAACGTACCGGAATTATTTGGAAACATGGTATTCAATCAGGACGTCATGCGAGATCTGTTACCGAAAGACACGTTCGTCGCCCTGAAAAAGACAATCGAAGACGGTACGCCGCTTGAACTGTCTGTGGCGAATCAAGTGGCGCACGCCATGAAGGTATGGGCGCTTTCCAAAGGTGCAACTCACTTTACCCACTGGTTTCAGCCGCTCAACGGCATGACTGCAGAAAAACATAACAGCTTTATCAACCCGATCGATGACAGCACCGTGATTATGTCGTTCAGCGGGAAAGAGTTAGTCAAGGGCGAATCAGATGCGTCGTCGTTTCCCTCCGGCGGCGGGCGCGCTACTTTTGAGGCGCGCGGTTACACAGTGTGGGATCCGACGGCATATGCATTCGTCAAAGAACATTCGCTGTGCATTCCGACTGCGTTTTGTTCATACACGGGCGAAGCGCTCGATAAAAAAACGCCGCTCCTCCGTTCCATGGAAGCGCTCAATCGGCAGGCGCTCCGCATACTGCGTCTGTTTGGAAACACGGAAGCGACACGCGTTGTTACGACGGTCGGTCCTGAACAGGAATATTTTTTGATTGACGAAACGTTATACGGTAAGCGCAAAGACTTGCTTATGACGGGGCGCACGCTTTTCGGCGCTCCGCCGGCAAAAGGGCAAGAACTGGACGACCAGTATTACGCCGCCATCAAACCGCGCGTCACGAAGTTCATGGAAGAGCTGAACGTCGAACTGTGGAAGCTCGGTATTCTCGCCAAAACGGAACATAACGAAGCTGCACCCGCACAGCATGAAATTGCGCCAATTTTTTCTACGACGAATCTCGCCGCTGACCAAAATCAGTTGACCATGGAAATCATGAAAAAAGTTGCGCGCCGGCACGGGCTGGTCTGTCTGCTGCACGAAAAACCATTTGCAGGAGTGAACGGCAGCGGTAAGCACAACAACTGGTCACTCTCTACGAATACCGGAGAGAATCTGCTTGAACCCGGCGATACGCCGCGCAAAAATGCGCAGTTCTTACTCTTTCTGACTGCAGTCATCAAAGCGGTGGACGACCACGCCGACTTGCTGCGCATCTCCGTGGCGAGCGCAGGAAACGACTGCCGTCTTGGCGGCAACGAGGCGCCACCCGCAATCATGTCGATTTTTACGGGAACAGAGATTGAAGCCATCCTTAAATCGATTAAAGACGGCACACCATATGACGAACACACCAAACAGGAAATGAAAATCGGTGTCGACGTACTCCCGCCCATCCCCAAAGACACGACCGACCGCAATCGCACGTCTCCGTTTGCGTTTACCGGTAACCGCTTTGAATTCCGTTCGCTCGGTTCCTCGCTGTCTATTTCCGGGCCGAACACCGCGCTCAATGCCATCGTCGCATATACGCTCAAAGGATTCGCCGACGAATTAGAGCGTTCAAGTGATTTTGACAAAGACTTGCAGACATTGATAAAAAAAACAATCACCGACCATTGGCGCGTTATTTTCAACGGCAACGGTTATGATGACTCGTGGCTGCACGAAGCAAAACAGCGCGGGCTTATCAATCTGCCCACATTGCCAGATGCCATGGCAGAATATCTGCGCCCCAAAAATATCGCGCTGTATACGGATGTCGGCGTGTATTCTGAAAGCGAGCTTAAAAGCCACTACAGAATCAAGCTCAAAAAATACTGTCAAGTGCTCAACATCGAAGTGCAGACTATGCTTGAGATGGTGCACACAGATATTTTGCCCGCTGCTTTTCGCTATTTGTCCGATGTCGGTGCTGCCGTACAAAATATACAAAGCGCTGTTCCTGATGTTCCGTGTACGGCGGAAACGACGCTCATCCGTACGCTCTCAGCACAGGTTGATGCGCTTGCCGCTTGTGCAGAGGCGCTTACCGAACGGCACGCACAGATCCAGATGTGTGCCGATTACCGTGAGCGCGCGCACAAATACGTTACAGACATTATTCCGCTTATGGAACAAACGCGCGCCTGTGCAGATGCTATAGAGCCGCTCCTCGGCGAAGCGTATAAACCTTATCCGAGTTACGAAGATTTGTTGTTCCGGTTTTAGTCACCGATTTTGCAGGTGCTATTTACGGAGTGTGTTGATTCGTGCGGAGAGTGCAGGGAAGCGCAGTTTTTGCCAACCGAGTTTTATTGTGCAAATTCGAAAACATCATGCGGTATGAAGCTGCATGACTGACTTTTCGTACAGCAACAGCGTTCTTACAGCAGAGCAATCAGCTGGTCAACCTGTGTGTCCGTGGTCGCCCAGCTGGTAGCAAAACGTACGACCGTGTGCGTTTCGTCGTATTTTTCCCAGAATCCGAATGCTACCTGCTGCCGCAGCGTTTCTAGCTGTGCGTTTTCCAATATGACAAACTGCTGATTTGTGGGCGAATCAATGAAAAGCCGGTATCCTTTTGCTTTCAGTGCGTCTTTGAGGCGTGTCGCCAGAGCGACGGCGTGTGTACTGATTTTAAAATACAGATTGTCGGTAAAGAGCACATCGAACTGAACGCCGAGCAGCCGCCCTTTTGCGAGTAAAGCGCCGTGTTGTTTTACCAGCGATTCAAAGTGGGGCGGCTGCTCGCCTGCTGCAAAGACAAGCGCTTCGCCGCAGAGCGCGCCGACTTTTGTCCCCCCGATATAGAATACGTCTGCACATTGCGCAATGTCTAAAAGCGTCACGTCATAAGACGCTGCTAAACCATAACCAAGCCGCGCGCCATCTATAAAGAGCGGAATGTGGTGTGAGCGGCACACAGCGGAAATCGCGTTGAGTTCTTCTTTACTATACAATGTGCCGTATTCAGTTGGATATGAAATATACGCCATGCCGGGAGACACCATGTGTTCGTGGTTTTTATCAGCGTAAAAGTTGCGGATAAATGCATCCAATTCCGCCGCGTCCATTTTTCCATCATGGCCAGGCAACGTGATCACTTTGTGTCCGGTGTATTCAATCGCTCCGGCTTCGTGCACATTTACATGTCCGCTCTGTACGGCCACGACGCCTTCGTACGGTTTGAGCATCGTGTCTATGACGATTTGATTCGTCTGCGTGCCACCGGTTAGAAATGTTACTTCGGCATCGGGTGAGCCGCATGCCACTTTGATTTTCTGCCGGGCGCTTTCGGAAAATGCATCGTGTCCGTAGCCGGGCGTCTGCGTCAGGTTTGTTTCTAAAAGCCGTTCTAAAATTGCAGGATGCGTGCCTTCTGTGTAATCGCTTTCAAATGATACCATATGCACAGTATATTTGTTGCATTATTTTATGGCAACTGCCGTTTACCCGTCCGCTAATCCGCCAGCGGCTTGATTCTGCACTTGCCGCTTGCGGCAAAACTACAGTGTGCCCCTGTATCAGTCAGCCGTCGTGATGACTAGCAGCTTGTCCGTCATCCGGCAAGTGGTGCAGAAACCACACCATAAACGGAATCGCGGTGAGCGCGCTCAAAATATCGGCACCTGCCTGCGTTGCTTCAATGCCCGTCAGCCCGAAAAATAGCGGTAGTACCACGATGAGCGGAATAAAAAATATCCCTTGCCGGTTGCACGACAAAAATGTTGCCTGCGCGGCTTTGCCGGTGGACTGCATGAGCATGTTGGTGCCCACGATAAACGCATGGAGCGGCAGCGTTACCGCCTGAAAGCGGAGCGCCGCAGTCCCAATCGCTATAACCGCCGCATCGTCGCGGAACCGAGCGATTATGTACGGTGCGCCGATAACGAGCACCACCGCAGCGACAGCGAGCACTGCCGCGCCGGCACAAACAGTAAACCGATAAGCGTCGCGTACGCGTCGGTATTTTCGGGCGCCATAGTTGTAGCCAGAGACAGGGGTAAATCCTTGCCCGATTCCTATCATCACCGACGCTACCAGTATGATAATGCGCATGACGATTGAAACCGCCGCTACCGCTGCGTCTCCATATGCCGCTGCCCGATGATTGAGCATGACAGTGGAAACGCTCGCCAATCCCTGCCGTGCGAGTGACGGCATCCCCATCGCAATGATGCTGCCGTATACGCGAAACTGCCGCGCCACATACGAGCCACGCAGCCGAACGATTCCTTTTCGGCGAATAAAAAATTGCAGTAAAATACAGAAGCTCACGCACTGGCTGATGAGCGTCGCGATAGCTGCTCCTGCTGTACCCAGTCCGAAACCAAAAATAAACAGCGGGTCGAGCACTATATTCAGTATACCGCCCGCCGTCAATCCAATCATAGAAAATGCAGCATGTCCTTCTGCGCGGAGCACATTGTTCATCACGAATGCTGCGCACATCACCGGTGCGCCCGGCAGAATAAAGCGCGCATAATCCCGTGCGAACGGCACAATCGTGTCTGTCGCGCCGAGCAGCTTCATCAGCTGCGCCGAAAACGCCGTGCCGAATCCCGCTACCGCAGTCCCGAACACAACTGCCGCCGCAAAGGCCGAAGAAGCAATCTCGCTTGCACGCACCACATCTTTTTTGCCGAGTAGCTGCGAAATGATACTGCCTGAACCCATACCGAGCGTAAAGCCGACCGCTTGAATAACCGCCATTATCGAAAACACAATGCCCACTGCACCGCTTGCGCTCGTTCCCAGCTGCGACACAAAAAACGTGTCCGCCATGTTGTATATCGCCGTGATGAGCATACTCGTGATAGTCGGCACAGAAAGCTGCGTGATTAAAGCACCTACCGGCGCCGTCACCATGCGCGTATATTCCGTTTCAGGCGATTCCCTTTTAAATAGCTGCATAAATCCATTATAGCAACAAATCGCCGTATCGTCAGGGACAATTTTTTTTTACGGGGAGGAGCCCCTCCCCTGCCGCGCACGGCGCGGTATACCGCTTGTTGCGCGGACACCCCTCCCTGCGGGGCTTCGCCCCGCAACGCCCCACTGTGCACGGAGAGCGCAACGCATACACAGAATGCCGTGCAGAGACGCACGGAAAATGCCTCACGATTTTTTTGCTGCGCGAAAAATCACAAAAAAACGCGCAACACAAGGTCGCGCGTTTAACGCTTCGTTTATATCTAAAGATTTTTTCCCGCACAGCTGTTCGGCACCACGAGCGTTGTATGCGCGGCATCGGCGCCAAGACGGTGCGTGTTCCGTATACATAAGCCAGCGCGCCGCAAAAGCGGCGCGCTGGCATTGCGCGCGAGACCGATGCTCATCGCCCGCTCGTCGTCAGGGCGTCACGCCGCCAACAATCCGGATGCGTCCATCGGTTTCCGGCGCCACCGGGCTCGGCAGCGACTGCACGTAATCGATAAATACATCGCTCAATAGCATAGAGCTGTTGAAGGTGTCGAGCGCGTTTCCAAATACCACGTAACCGTCGCCACCGCCTGCCAGATAGTCATTCGTCGCTACGCGGTATGTTTTTTCGTCATCGATCGGTATGCCGCCGACCGTCACATCAGAGATGCGCCCATTCCGTCCTTCTGCGTCATAGGTAATCGTATAGCGCGCTTCGCGCGACACCTGTGCAAACCCGCCGGCACCTTGGTTGATCGAACCGATAAAGTCAAACAGCGCGCGCACGTCAGAACCGCGCAGCGTCAGCACATAGATAACGTTTTCAAACGGCAGCATCGTCATGATTGCTTCTTTTGTTACCGCTCCTTTGGGTAGCGCCGTCCGAATGTTTCCCCCGTTCTGTATCGCAAAATCCACATCCATGCCGATTGTTTTCAGCTGCGCTACAGTAGCGTCGCACAGAAGATCGCCGCTTGCCGTTTCCTGATAGCGCGTGATGCGGTTTCCGAACGGAAATTCGTCAGAGGTTACCATCATGACTTTTTTGAGCGATGCTTCCGCTTCGTCAATGTACGGTTGCAGCACCGCCGTCACGCGCGCATCGGGCGGGTATACTGCGTCTGTTATTTCAACTGGCCGCCAGCTGAACTGCACCACCGTTTTGTTTTTGATGCGGAATACCGCCTCGCCCACGTACTTTCCCCATTCGTTTGCCGTAACGATGGGTGTATCGTTTACGTACTTCGCTTCAGAAAAATATGAGTGCGAATGTCCATCGATTATCAGATCGATGCCGGGCACGGCTTCTGCAAGCTTCACCGATGAGTTGTGATCTGCCGCTTCGGTAACGTCGCCAATGTGCGTGAGTGCAATAAGCACGTCCACCTTGCCGCGCAGTTCCGCCACCATCGCGCGTGCCGCTTCAATTTCATCGATGAATGTAAGCGATGCATCCGGACTTGCGATAACCTGTGTTCGGTTCGTCGTGAGTCCGAATATGCCAACCGTAAAGCCATCGTACTTTTTGATGACGTACGGCTTACCGAGGTATTTGTTTCCCTGCTTGATATTCACCGAAAGCCACGGGAACTTCGACAGCTTCATCTGTTTGTGTAGTTTTGCCAACGGCCCGTCGAATTCGTGGTTGCCGAACGTTGCTACCTCGTAGCCCATTTCGTTGTACGCCGCAATGTCCGGCTCTGCAGCAAACATGTTCGATACCGCCGTCCCGGTGTTGATATCGCCAGCATCGACAAGGAGCACGTTCTTATGTTGCGCGCGCACCTCTGCAATAAACGTTGCCCGTTCGGCAAGCCCGCCGTGACCAACGCCAGCTGCATCTTTCCGCGTCAGCACTGAGCCGTGGTGGTCGTTCGTGTGCAGCACCACAAGCTCGTATTCCGCCTCCGGGTCAACGTGCTGCCGTCCGCAGCCGATTGCCAACAACGCACTGGCCGCAACGATTGGCCAGAGCGCCTTGATTCTGAATCCCGTTTTCATCTGTTCCTCCTCAATATGTATATATGAAATTTTGCAAACAGTATACCATAATTCCGATGATTGTGAACATACAAAACGAATTTATCAACAAAATCTTTCTATAATTTTTCCTAAAAATACCGGGAAAACCGCATGTTTCATGCGAATTCCGCCGGCATCGCCCTCGAGCGATGACTGCCAGAAGTCGCTTTTTTGCTCAAAAAGATACACAAAAATAACAAAAAATTATAAAATGTGCACCACTTTTATTACAAACGGCATCCACGTGACCACAGCATCAAGAAAACGGCGTGCTTTCAGAACAAATCGTCCAAAATCACCGGCATTTCTGCGTGATTTTTAAGAAGAAATAGCTCTGAAACAAAGCGTCGGTTGCATTGCGGTGTTGCGCTACGGTCTATCTGTAATAGGCATCATACGTAACGCATGTTTTAACGGTGGTGCCAGGTCCAGCTACGGCACGATCGGTGAATCGGTACGAGCAGAACGGCCGTTGTACTGTCCGATGAATCAATGCGGGCAGAATAGTCATCGTACTGTCCGATGAAAGAGCCGTCCCTCAGCATAAAATTTGCGTTATTTTTATAAAATTCTGCCGAATACCACTAGATATAGCGTGCTGATTTCTGGTATACTTTCTCAACTATGACTATGAAGATTACCAAGCGAGACGGCTCCGAGCAGTCGTATGAAAGTGCAAAAATTAAAAACGCGCTTGAAAAGGCGCTCATCAGTGCAGGAGCTCCGTATGATGCGGCGGAGCTTACCCAACTGGTGGCAGAGATTGAGGCGCAGATTGGCGGCACCGAGGGCGTGTCAGTAGAAACAATACAGGATCATGCGGAAACCGCCCTGATGAAAGCAGGGCAGTATGAAGCGGCCAAGCGCTTTATCCTGTACCGTTCGGAGCGAGCGCAACTGCGTGAAGCGCGGAACGAGCTTTTAGGGCTGCTGCCGGGGGCGGAACTTGAACGATGTCTGCACGACATTGAGCGCGACTTTCCGTCTAAACCGTATGCGCTTGCGCGGCTCTCTGCAAAGTTCAAGACATTTTCAAAACCAGGCATGACGATTGACGAGTCGCTTTCAGCCCTAACGCGCGCGGCGGTGGAGCTGACGGGAAAGGACGAGCCGCAGTGGGAATTGATTGCCGGGCGGCTGCTCTATCACGAGTTTTCCCGGAAACTACGGGCAGAAGAAGAAAAGCGT
>JAFUFE010000041.1 GCA_017470085.1 Treponema sp. | reverse complement strand
TGCAACAACTCATGAAACTGATGTTTCACTCGCTGTTGCATTTTAAGGAAGTTTTACAGACAGCGGATTAGAGTTTTCCCACCAGATCGATGCCGGGTTTCAATGTCTGGGCGCCGGGCTTCCACCGTGCCGGACACACCTGGTCACCGTGCTCGTGCACGAACTGGCACGCCTGCACCTTGCGGAACAGTTCTTCAGCGTTACGCCCGACACCGCCTGCGTTCACTTCATAGCCGACGATTTTGCATTCCGGGTTGATGATGAATGTGCCGCGCTCCGCCATGCCGTCAGACGGAATGTATACTTCAAAATCGTCCGCGATTACGTGGGTCGGATCAGCAATCATCGGATAGGTCAGTTTTGCAATCTTTTCCGAATGGTCATGCCACGCTTTGTGTACAAAATGGCTGTCGCACGAAACAGCATAGAGTTCACAGCCGATTTTTTTGAATTCATCGTATTTGTCCTGCAGATCTTCCAGTTCGGTCGGGCAGACGAACGTAAAATCGGCCGGGTAGAAAAAGAAAACGCTCCATTTGCCTTTCAGGTCGTTTTTGGTTACGGTCGTAAAGGTTTCATTGTGGAACACCTGCGCTGAAAAGTCGCTGACTTCTTTGTTGATTAATGACATATCAGTACGCCTCCTTATGCGTAATTTATTGAATAAAGGCTCAACAAGCCGTGCTGACTATAGCAGATGTCTGGCACTATTGTCAACAGATTCAAAAAAGGAATAATTATAAATTTATAATTATTATAAATTTTGACGATCATTGTTTCTGCCTGTGGTGCTGTTTCGCTGTACGAAGCGAGGCGTTGAGCAGGGTGCACACAGGGGGTGGGGCAAACCTATATTAAGGAGAGAGAAGCTCACGAAAACGCGCGGATATGCCGAAATATATACGGGGGAGTACGATGAACCGAAAAGAAATGGTACGGGAGCTTTCTGACAGCTTGGAGTTGGACAAGACAGCGTGCGCCGTGCTCATAGACACTGTGCAGGACGAGATCATTGCGATTTTAGCAAGGGGGGGAAAGTTTACGCACAGCCATTTCGGTTCGTTCAGTACAACCATTGTCGCTGAGCATGAAGGAAGAAATCCGCGGACGGGGGAACGGCTCCGCATCCCGAAAAAACGCAAAGTAAAGTTTACGCCGGCAAAAGCGCTCAAGGAAAACATCAATGGCCAATGAACCGACGCTTTCCATAAAGACATTGATTGAACGGCTCGAGGAACAGGTCGATATCTCGGATAGGAAGGGGCGAGATTTTGTCAATAAGTATTTTGACATCATCGCCCGTGAAGTCAAAGAGACCGGCGCAATAACGCTCCATAATTTTGGGACGTTTAAGCGCACTGACATTCCGTCGCGCCGCGCGCATAATCCGGCGAGTGGAGACGAGATCATCATCCCTGCGCATACGGGCATTAAGTTTACGCCGGCCAGGGCGTTTGCAGAACGCATCAACAAACCGTATGCGGATTTGAAGACGATTGTCCTTAAAGATGAACAGTATGAGCGCTTGCCGCCCCGTGTGGTCGCGGCAGACGACGACGCGGTAACAGCGGCAGAACAGGCGGCTGTAGCGGCCGTGCTGGACGATGATCCGCCGCCGCTTCGCGAGGCAGCTGATGCGCCCGCCGTTGTGCCGGTGTCGCCGGAGCGCGTTTATGAATCTTCGTCGCCACCGGTTCAGACTGCCTGTGCGGCGGGCGTTCCGGAAAAAGCCGCCGCTCCTGTGGCCGCCGGTTCGGGATGCGTGACCGCTCCTGCCGAACCAGCGGCTTCCTCTGCCGCCTCGCGTGCTCCTGACGCGCAGACCGTGCGCATTGTGGTGACGCACGAAGCGGCGCCTGAGCCGGCGACGGTGGGAAACGTTTCCACCGCCCGCCGCTCGGTGGCGGACGAGGCTGTTGCGCGCCAGACGGTGGCCACGCAGCATGTTGTAGAGCAGGTCATCGAACGGCAAGTCATCAAGCAGCAGGTCATAGAACAGCAGCTTACCCGGCCGGCGATCACACCAGATGCTGTCTCCGATAGCGCTCCCACTATCGATTCTGCCGCTCGTCATACCGCTGCAGTTGGTGCATGCGGCTGTGACGGTGATGCCGATGAATCTTTTGAAGACGACCGGATCATATCTCGGTGCTGGTTTATCGCTGGCATCGTTGTCGTCGTTACCGTCATTGTGGTGAGTGTCGTCGGTGTGCTCCTTTTTACCGCTGGCCCGCACGATGTAGCGCAACCAGCCGTCCGCGTTGCAGTTGAACGCACAGAAGCGCAACAACTGGCGCGCCTTACGCCGAATGCCTATGCGGAGCTCGCGGAACGCCATTACGGAGAGGCGCGGCTGTGGCCGTACATCTACAACGCAAACCGGTTGCGGTACAGCGATCCCGATGCCACTGTCCCCGCCCGCGCTCTGGTACTGCCACCGCGCCCCGATCGTACGCTCGATAGCACTACCATCGAACAGGCGGCGATCGATGCATACCGCGTCTACAAAAGTTACGCACAGCAGAACGCACGGAACGTCCGCGGACAAGAACGTCGCCTTCGCGCGGTCAAGGTTATCGATGACACAGAGGCACTTATGCCGGGCTTTATCAGCCGCTATGAACTCGCCTTTGATGCAGCGGACGTGCGCCTCGCGCGGGATGCACGCTGATTGTGCCGAATATCAAATTTCCGTTTCCTTTTTTTCAGGACCACACTGTTCCGAAAGCCGCCCTTTCCGGGTTCGCGCCGCCGCGCTCATTTCGTGCAGCCCTCCGGTTGCCCGAAACAGCGCCCGTTCAGGGCGGGGTAGGCTGTTTTCGTACAATGCTGCCGTTTTCCCCAGCGATGCCGAGTATACCGGCACGCGACTGGTTTTTGCCCAAAAAAAACTCGCACGCGGAGGCGCGGCTTTACCGGCGAGTGTGTAGGGCGCATTCATAAAGTTGGGCACACTACGTGTGCCCAACCGACGTTCACCCGTATGCGAGTAACCGCCGCGCGTCGGTCGGTCTGTTGCCTTCTTTCCGCCTACTGCGGTATGATGGCGGTATGGCATTGGAATGTGGAATCGTCGGACTACCGAATGTGGGTAAGTCGACGCTGTTTACGGCGCTGACCGCGTCTTCTGCGGCGGCAGAAAACTTTCCGTTCTGTACGATTGAACCGAACGTGGGCATCGCTTCTGTTCCGGACGCGCGGTTGGATTTTCTGGCAGACGTCTTTTCGCCCAAAAAAAAGACGCCGGCAACAGTTAGGTTTGTGGACATCGCCGGGCTGATTAAGGGGGCATCGCACGGTGAAGGGCTCGGCAATCAGTTTCTGGCACACATCCGGGAGGTAACGTGCATTGCCCACGTGGTGCGCTGTTTTGATGACCCGGATATCATGCATGTGCGTGACGATGCGCACACTGCGGCACCGCTCGACCCGGAGAGCGACATACTCACCATCACTATGGAGCTGGCGCTCGCCGATTTGGAGACAATCCGAAAGCGGCAGGAAAAAGTGACCAAGGCGGTCCGTGCGCTCGGAAAGGATGAGGAAAAGAAGATGGCGCACTGGACGAGTGCTGTGGCAAAGATTACGCCGTTGCTCGAAGACGGAAAGAGCGCGCGGCTTGCCAGCTTGACAGCGGAGGAGCGGACAGCCGTTTCCGATATGGGGCTGCTCACTATGAAACCGATGTTTTACGTGTGCAATATCGATGAGGCCGCCATCGCTGCGGGGACGAACGGCTCCGTTGAGGCGGTGAAAGCATATGCCGCTGAGGATGCTGCTGACACTGTGGTGATGTGCGGTAAATTCGAGGCCGACCTTGCGGACATCGCTGACGCAATGGAGCGCGCTGAGTTTATGCAGGCGGCAGGATTGAAAGAATCGGGGCTTTCCGCGCTCTCCCGCACCGCTTACCAGCTCATGGGGCTCCGCACATTTTTTACCGCGGGTACGGACGAATGCCGCGCGTGGACTGTCCGTGCGGGCACAAAGGCGCCTCAAGCGGCCGCCGTTATCCATACTGATTTTGAAAAAGGCTTCATCAAAGCCGAAGCCTATACCATTGACGATCTCCGAACCTACGGCAGCGAGGCAAAAATCAAAGAAGCTGGCAAATATCGTGTGGAGGGAAAAGACTACGTCGTCAACGACGGCGACGTGCTGTTTTTTAAGTTCAACGTGTAAGAGGAAAAGAACAGCGTTTTCTCGTTTTCCCTGTCGGGGGATGCCGTTCCTGCGTGCTCAAACCCTGTGGGTGTGCTTCTTGCACGCGGCGTACAAAAATTGCGGAAAGCGGACAACAGCGCTATTGTTCGTTTGGCGCTCCCGAAACGTCTCCGCAAGTTGTGTAGCCTCGTGTTATGCGGCTGTCCTTTGAGCGTGTGCCGCACCGACTGTTTTCAAAAAACGGCGCCTCATACAGCGTATCGAGAGTGTGCTGTTTCACCGCCGTGCGTTTTTCTTGCGGGCTTTCTTTTTCCGGTGCTTTCATAGTATACTGACTCACATGTGTTGTACCGGTTGTCTGAACAGAGCGCTCCTGGTCGTCGCCATGGCGGTGGCCGGCTGCGTATACGGACACGAAGGGCGCCCCCGCGATAATACGCCGCTTGCGCTCGGTAATCCGTCTGCTGCACTGCCCGACGTGCAAAACGACTGCAACTATCTGATGGAAAAGGCCACCTATGCTCTTTCCTACAACAACAGCACGCACACGGCGAATTGGGTTGCATGGCACCTTGACGCGGACGATCTCGGCACGAGTGGGCGGAGCAACTATTTTTACGCCGACACGATGTTGCCGCGCGCTTGGTACGCGCTCCGGTCCAATGACTTTCAGTATGCACTCTATGGCTTTGAGCGCGGGCACCTGTGTCCATCGGGTGACCGCACACATAGTCGTGAGATGAATCGGGAGACATTTTTAATGACGAACATGATTCCACAGGCACCGGACAACAACGGCGGCGTGTGGAAAGCGCTCGAAGAATACGCGCGTTCCCTTGCCCGCGCTGGTAGCGAGCTGTATATGTACGCCGGTCCCGCCGGCCGTGGTGGAACGAGTGCGCGGGGGACGTATTCTGGCATTCCCATCCCTGATCGGAGCGCCGTAAAGCAATCAGGCGCGTCGGATAACGGCAGCCCGGTGTATTCCGACAACGTGATCGCCGTACCCGCGTATATGTGGAAGATTCTCCTTGTGCTCCCCGTCGGAGATGACGACGTTGCGCGCATCACGGCGGATACAACGGTTATCGCGGTGCTCATCCCCAATGCGAACGGGTGCAGCACAGGGCGCTCATGGCAGTTCTATTGTGTCTCTGTGGACGACATCGAAGCGCTCACCGGGTATGATTTCTTTACCGAACTTGACGGAGAAACAGAGGCTGCGGTGGAACGCGCGGTATATGCGCCGTAAACGGCAGTGCCCGGAGGCACCGCCGTTTTGGGAACACGGTGCGGGAGTTTCCGTTCAAGTCGTTTTTTCGCCGGGCATTTTGTGCAAAATCGTTTGCCTATTTTTGCATTTCAGTTTATAGTAGAGTTATGCTGTGCGTGTTGCCGTGGCTGGCAGCGCAGTAGCGTTCGCATGTTTACGGCGGTGCGAGAGTTTTGATTTTTTAAACAGGAGTGCATATGATACAGACAGTCAAAGATATCGATTTAAAAGGCAAGCGCGTCGTCATGCGCGTAGATTTTAACGTGCCGATGAATGACGGCGTAGTGCAGGATGACACGCGCATCATGGCAGCTCTGCCGACGATACGTTTTATCCTCCAAGCGCATCCGCGGAGTCTCGTACTTATGAGCCACCTCGGCGATCCAGCGAAGGATTGGAAAAAGGCGGCAGAAAAAGCAGAGCGGGCAGGCAAACCGTTTACCGATGCAGACAGAGAGCGATTCATCGACGGCAAAAATCGTCTGAAACCTGTCGCTATGTACCTTGAACGCGTGCTGGGCGTGCCCGTTGCATTTGCGCCTGATGCGCTCGGTCAGCAGGATGCGGTTGCCGCGCTCCCTGATGGCGGTGTGCTCATGCTTGAAAACGTGCGCTTCCACGCAGCGGAGACGGCAAAGACGGTACAGGAGCGCGAACCGATGGCCAAGGAGCTTGCGTCGTACGGTGACATTTTTGTCAACGATGCATTCGGCACAGCGCACCGCGATCAAGCGTCAACGGCAACGATAGCTGCCTATATGGCTACTCCGTCCGTCGGTGGTCTTCTGATGGAAAAAGAGGTGCGCTACCTTGAACCGCTGCTCACCGATCCGCCGAAGCCGATGGTTGCGATTATCGGTGGGGCAAAAGTGTCGTCAAAGATTGCGGTGCTTGAAAGCCTTTTGAACCACGCGTCGTCGCTCGTCATTGGCGGCGGCATGGCGTACACGTTTCTGAAAGCACAGGGGCACCGCATCGGTTTGTCGCTCGTTGAAGACGACTTTATCGATACAGCAAAAAAACTGCTCGCCGCTGCGCAGGCAAAGAACGTCGACATCGTTCTGCCCGTGGACTATGTGGCCGCCGCTGAGTTCAGCCCGGATGCGGCTCCGGTTGCCGTCGACAGCATCGACGTTCCCGAACAGCTTATGGCGCTCGACGTGGGACCGGCGACGCTCGCCCGGTATCAGGCGGTCATAGCGGGCGCTGCCTCGATTATCTGGAACGGCCCGGTTGGCGTATTTGAGTTCGATGCGTTTGCGAAGGGAACGGAGGCGGTGGCGCGTATGGTGGCGGACGCGACTGCACGCGGTGCGATGACTGTCGTTGGTGGTGGGGATTCAGTTGCTGCGGTGAATAAGTTCCACCTTGCTGACAAGATGAGCCACGTTTCGACTGGTGGCGGCGCATCGCTCGAATTTTTGGAAGGGAAAACGCTGCCCGGCATCGCGATTTTAGCCACGAAGTAGCCACTTGTCTTCCGCTTCCAGTTTGGACGGCGGGAGAACTGTTTCCCTGGCTTTTTTTGTTTTTCGGTTGATTTTACGGTCAAAAAAAGCTATGATGGTCCTGCTATGAAACGAACGGTGACTGTCATCGGTGCGGCTGTGGCCGCCGTGTTGGGCTTTGTTGTTTTTTCCTGTCGATCGGCGCCAAAAACGTCGTCCGAGACGGTCGCTGCCAGTGGCTGGGTGGAATGCACAAAGGAAAGCGTTCAGGACTGTGGCTTTTTCTACACGACGGCGGAACTCGGACAGTTTTCGGTGATAGAAGGCGAGTTCAGAAAAGACGCCGGTTATGAAAGCAGTGGATTTGGGTTTGCGTTCGGGTACAGCGCAGAAAAAGGTGGCGTCCTTGCTGACTATATCCGCTTTGAAATCAATACGGTTGGACAGTATGCGCTGTATGCATGGGACGGCAGGGCATTTACGGATCTGCTTGATGCGACGGCACAGAACACGGCGTATCTGGTGGACAGTTCGGCCGTTCG